>JAAZKI010000479.1 GCA_012799905.1 Lentisphaerota bacterium
CGCTGTCTGCACCTGCGCCGGAGCGATTCAGGAAGAACCAGACGCCGCCGCCGGCTGCGGCCAGGAGGATCACCACGAGCAGGATGATGACCGGCAAGCGACCGGAGAGTCGCTTCGGCGCTTCGTCGGCTTCTGCTGGGGCGTCATCAGTTGCGCTGGGGACTGGTGCAGCGCCGGTTGCGCTGGGTGCTGGTGCAGCGCCGGTTGCACTGGGACTCACGCCGGTTGCGCTGGGTGCTGGGGCTGCGCCGGCTGTGCTGAGGCGCAGGCTGGTTGCGCTGGGGCTTACACCGGTTCCGCTGGCGCTCCCGCCGGTCAAGGTCAATTTCTTTTTGCTGCTTTTGATTTTCAAGCGTCCGCCGGTAGCGCCTTGTGCGGGCGGCGTTGCTTCGCCGTCAGCGCTTTCACCTTCGGGGATGGCAAGCGGGTCGGGCAGGTCGGGGTCAAGGGGCGCCTGGGCATTGGCGGCCGGGAGGTGCAGCGGCATCTCGTTTTTCTTCACTCGTTTTAGGTCTTCAAGCAGCTCGGTGTAGTTGGCGTAGCGATGGGCTGGGCGTTTGGCCAGCATGGTCTCAATCATGGCGGCCAAGGGGGCTGGCACGTCAGGCTTGACGCTGGTCAGGGCGGGCAGTTCATTGAAGATGTGCATGTTGACAATCTCTTCCGGCTGCTCGGCCGTGAACGGGTACTGGCCGGAAAGGAGGTGATACAGCGTCGCTCCGAGGCTGTAGATATCGCTGGCAATTGTGGCCGGGTGGCCGAGCAGCAGCTCTGGGGCGATGTACTGGGGGGTGCCGTAGAGCTCTGCGCTGCCGTCCGGGTTCTGTTCAGTGATTTTCCGGGCTAGGCCCAGGTCAGCCAGCTTCGCCTGGCCGGAGCTGGTGATCATAATATTGTCCGGCTTGATGTCCCGGTGGATGATTTTTCGCTCTTGCCAGGCATAGGCCAGGGCGGAGATGATTTCGCTGGCAATGTCGATGACTTTGTCCACGGGCAACGGGCCATTCTGCTCCAGCAGTTTCTGCAAGGGGGAACCATCGACGAACTCCATGGCAAAGTAGTACAATCCTTGGTCGGAGTTGACTGCATAGGCCTGGACGATGTTCGGGTGGTTGACGCTGGCGGCGGCCCGGGCTTCATTGATGAAACTTTGGATGAAGGCGATGTCCTCAGCGAAAGTCGGCAGGAGGACTTTGAGCGCGACGTCGCGGTCCAGGCTGATTTGGCGGGCCAGGTAAACTGTGCCCATGCCGCCAACGCCGATTTCGCGGACGATGGCAAAGTCGCCGAGAATAGCCCCAGGCGAAGTCGGCGTTGGCGGGACGGTGACGGCAGAGCTGCAGTTGCCGCAGGCGACCAGCTCGCCGGGTTGAGCGTCGATGTCAAGAATGCATTGACATTGGTTGCATTGGAAACGCACGGTAGTGTCCTCACGGTTGACGACGGAACGCTGGGAATCAGGCGGCCCGGACGTAAAAAAAGGTTTTTTCGCCGCTTTCGGGTTTAATCTCTGTTGACGTATTATATTATAACCGATTTTTAAATCTGGCAACTGTGCTGGGCGGTTTTCTTATCGGCCGTTGCCGCTTCCGGCGTGTTTTTTTTCAGGCCAGCAACAGAAGGAATGCAACGATGATTGTAACCACGAAAGAGTTGTTCAAGGCTGCTTATGGCAAGTATGCAATTGGCGCCTACAACATCAACAACCTGGAGCAGTGCATGGGACTGTTCCGCGGCTGCTTGGCGAGCCAGGCGCCGTTCATCATTCAGATCAGCAAAGGCGCGCGCAGCTACACTAACAAGCTGATGCTGGAAGGCATCATTCGCAGCGCTGAGCAGGTGTTTCCGGAGGCGGTGTTCGCGGTTCACCTTGACCACGGCGATGAAGAAACCTGCATGGACTGCATTAACAGCGGCTTCTACAGCTCGGTGATGATTGACGCCAGCAGCAAGCCGTTTGAAGAGAATATCGCCATCACCAAGCGGGTGGTGGACGCGGCGCACGCCAAGGGCTTGGTCGTAGAGGCTGAACTCGGCCAGCTCGGCGGGGTGGAAGAGCACGTCAGCGTTGACGAGGCAGACGCGAAGTTGACCGACCCGGCCCAGGCCGAGGAATTCGTCAAGCGCACTAATGTCGACAGCCTTGCCTGCGCCATCGGCACCAGCCACGGCGCCTTTAAGTTCACCGGCAGCCAAGGCCTGCATTTCAACGTGTTGGAAGAAATCCAGAAGCGCCTGCCCGGCTTCCCGCTGGTCATGCACGGCTCCAGCTCGGTGCCGGAGGACGAAGTGCGCCGGATCAATATCGCTGGCGGTCGCCTGAAGGACGCCAAGGGAGTCAATGCTGACGAATTCAAGCGCGCTGCCACCCTGGGCGTGACCAAGATTAACATTGACACGGACGGACGCCTGGTGTGGTGCCGCGTCCACCGCGAACATTTCATTCTGCATCCGGAGAACTTTGATCTGCGCCCGCCCGGAAAGGAATTTATGGCGGCTTACGCGGATTTCATCGCGGCGAAGAATGAGAAGCTCGGCAGCGCTGGCCAGCTGGGCGCCGTGAAGAAAACTTTGGGCATTCGCTGAACTCGCTGTTAGTGCGATAAACAAGTGATTCAGGCCGCTGCGGCAGGTGCTCGACCGGCTGCAGCGGCCTGTCCTTTATGGCGTTTGACAGCGCCAGTGGTTTAGAGCAAGGCGCTGAACAACCATGAATCAAGGCTGTAACCGGCAATGCGTCGCTGCCGGCGGCCTGACATCAGCAGGAGGCAGAACCATGGGAAATCATCCAGCACAGATCGCGGCCCGCATCCGGGAAATGCGGCAACTCCTTGAGATGACGAC
>JAAZKI010000202.1 GCA_012799905.1 Lentisphaerota bacterium
CTTGCCGGAGCATGTATTTCAAACTTTAGTTTGCTGTATGTCCCGCAGGCTTTAGCCTGCTTACATCTCACGTATCTCGCATGTATTTCAATCTTCCGCTTGCCGTATGTCCCTCGCTTGCCGGAGCATGTAGTTCAAACTTTAGTTTGCTGTATGTCCCTCGCTTGCCGGAGCATGTAGTTCAAACTTTAGTTTGCTGTATGTCCCGCAGGCTTTAGCCTGCTTACATCTCACGTATCTCGCATGTATTTCAATCTTCTGCTTGCCGTACGTATTTCAATCTTCTGCTTGCCGTATGTTTCACGTTTTTAGCGTTTCCGCCGCGCTGCGACTGCTTCCCCCTACAATACACCCTAAAAAATCTGCGGATAAAACAACAGCTCCTCGCCCCTTGCCCGCCCGTCCCACTTCCGTCCACTTCCGTCCACGTCCACTGACCACTAAAGTCCACTAAAGTCCACAGTCCATCGTCTACTGACGTCCATCAAAGTCCACTAGCGTCCATTGTCCATTAAAACGCCTGTCCTGCGATTGTTTTTGCGCCAGTTGTGACTATCTTATGGCATTAGAGCAATTGCACCCATATTTTTAGATAAAGATGGCGTTTTTATGAATTTGATGTTGATCATAGCCCTTATTCTCGGCGGGTGTCTCATGCTCGCCACTGAGCTATTTGTCCCGGGCGGCGTGATTGGCGTTCTTGGCCTGATCGCCTTAATTGCTGGCCTGGCTGGCATATTTGTCAATTATGGCGTTGCTGTCGGCATGGTCTCTACCATTGTCATCATCATTGTCGCCATCGTCGTTTTCAAACTCTGGATTACATTTTTCTCCCGGTCGCGGGCGGGTCGGAAATTCATGGCTTTGACCAATGCCGATGCCGAGAGTTGGCTCGGGTATGACCCCGAGTTGCAGGCGTTGGTCGGCCAGAATGGCATTGCCCATACCCAGTTGCGACCGAGCGGCGTCGTCATTATCAATGACAAGCGCTATCACGTCGTGACCCGCGGTGAGTTGATTGCGGCCCAAACTGCGATCACCGTCGTCGAAGTGCACGGCAACCGCATCGTAGTAGAAGCAGCAGAAGAGCAACAGTCGAACGAAAATACGGCCGGGGAACAGAAATGACTTTCTGAACACCTGGCCAGCATGTCAAACAAGGAGGACACATCATGGGAGCAGTCGGTGGTTTTCTGGTAATCGTGGCGCTGATGGCGCTGTTGATTTTCGCCTTTGTGTTTTTTCATTTTTTCGGGGTCTGGATTCAGGCCTGGGCTTCTGGCGCCCATATCAGCGTGTTCACCCTGATTGGCATGTCGCTGCGAAAAGTCAACGCCGCCCTGATTGTGCGCGCCTATATCCAGCTGCGCCGAGCCGGACTGCACAACATCACCACTGAGGAAATGGAAGGACACGCCATGGCCGGCGGCAATGTCCAGAACGTGGTCAATGCCTTGATTGCCGCAGATAAGGCCGGCATTCCTCTCGATTTCAAACGGGCGACCGCTATCGACCTGGCTGGACGTGACGTGTTTGACGCTGTCCGCATGAGCGTCAATCCACGCGTTATCGACTGCCCTGATCCAAGCAAGGGGCGGACGACGGTCGACGCCGTGGCCAAGGACGGCATCCAAGTCAAGGCCAAAGCCCGAGTCACTGTGCGCGCCAACTTAGAACGACTCGTCGGCGGCGCCACCGAGGAAACCATCATCGCTCGCGTTGGCGAAGGCATTGTCACCACCATCGGTTCCTCGCCGTCCTATACAACAGTCCTCGAAAACCCCGACAATATTTCGCAACGGGTGTTGGAAAAAGGCCTTGACAGCGGAACTGCGTTTGAAATCCTGTCGATTGACATTGCCGACGTCGATGTCGGTGACAATATCGGCTCCCGTTTGCAGGCCGACCAGGCCGAGGCTGACACCCGGGTGGCGCAAGCCAAGGCCGAAGTGCGCCGCGCCGCTGCTGTCGCTGCTGAGCAGGAAATGCGGGCGAAAGTGCAGGAGATGCAGGCCAAAGTCGTGGCGGCTCAGGCAGAAGTGCCGCTGGCCATGGCTGCTGCGCTCCGGGAAGGCAAGCTCGGCGTGCTCGACTATTACCGCCTGGAAAATATCAAGGCTGACACAGACATGCGCAACAACATCAGCGGCGAAGCCCCCAGCAAGGAATAATTGCTGAACCCTAATACAGAATTTGCTGTCATGGAAATTATTCTTTTTATCATCATCATTGCCGTGGCTTCCATTTTGGAAATCCGCAAGTCGATGAAGGCGTTCAAAGAGAATCGCCCTGGGCAAAACCGGGGTGGCGAACTGCCTGATTTGTTTCCGCCGCCGCTGCCGCCTAAGCGCGAACCCGACCCGATGCTGTCGCCCAAGCGTGAACCCGGCCCGGTGCTGCCGCCCAAGCGCGAACCCGGCCCGGTGCTGTCACCCAAGCGCGAACCCGGCCCGGTGCTGTCGCCCAAGCGCGAACCCGGCCCGGTGTTGCGGCGAACTCAGACCGAGCCGCCGCCGCTGCGGCCAGCGACATTGCCGCAGCTCCTGGATGAATTGCTGGGGCTTGACGTCTTGGAGCCGGAGCCGGTTGCGGAACTGCCGATGCAGCCCCAGCCCCCTAAGCCAGCGCCTGTCAATGACGGCAAGGCGCCGCCGCCATTGCCGCCTCCAGCAGCACCGGTCTCCTCTGCACAGCTGTTTAGCCAGAGTATGGCGCCGGCATTTCCGACCGCTGCTAAAAAACCTTCCGAACATTCGGATGGGAGGCGGAGACCTTTCCGCATTCAAGTTCACGGTAAAAACGATCTCCGACGCGCTGTCGTCCTCAGCGAAGTCCTGGGGCAACCCAGGGCATACGATGTCTGAGGGCGAAGAAGGATTAACCGCCAAGACGCCAAGGAGGCCGCCAAGAAAAAGAATCTTGGCGGCCTCGGCATTTTATGGCGGTTAAATTATCACGGCCACTGTGGGGTGCGCGACATACAGCAAGCTAAAGTTTGAACTACATGCTCCTGCAAGCGCGGTACATACTGCAAGCAGAAGATTGAACTACATGCGAGATACGTGAGATGTAAGCAGGCTAAAGCCTGCGGGACATACAGCAAGCTAAAGCTTGAACTACATGCTCCTGCAAGCGCGGTACATACGGCAGGCTGGAGGCTACCTGTGCTCAACAGCGCATTTTTTGTCCATTGACAATTATTTCTTCTTTTTATCGCCCTTGTCAACTTCTGCTTGGGGTTTAGGTTCGTATTCATCGAAGAACAGGTGGTAGTTGATCATGTCGATGGAGTTTTTGAGGCTGATCATGGACTGGGAGATTTTGGCTGCGTCTTGGCTGTGCTTCATTGCCATCTTTTCCTGGCCGCGCTCCTCTGCTCTTTTTGCCTTCTCCTCATGGCCCTCGAACTTTTTGACGACCGCCTCATACTTTTTGTCAATGGGCCTCCGCATTTTCTTAGCGATATTGAATAATTTTTTCTTGTTTCTGTCGAGTCTGCTGTTGATTTTCTTCAGTTTTTCTTCGGCGCGGCGGGCTTCCTTTGGGTCGTTGGCTGTTTGGATTGCGTCGCGTTCAACGTACAAACCAATCTGTTCGTTGTACGCAGCCAGCAGTTCTGCGTTGTTCCTGTTTTTCTGGAATGATTCCAGGTACTCTTTCCGTACTTTCGGGCATTTCAACGGGATTTCCAGCCCGTTGACGATTTGCGTCTCTTCGCCAGCCTTAGCGTCATTGGCTTGGAGAGATTGAGTAAACATACACGCAGCGATGAGCAGAGTCAGAAACGAGACATAATTTTTTAACATGTTGCGCCATCCTTTGTTGACTTGCTGATGTTTTCTGAGGCGGATTAGAAACCGAAGCGGCATGGAGCCGATCAATGCGCCCACACGGTCGTGCTATCTATAAAAATAGCACATCAATGCTTGATTTACAGTCCGCAAGGGCTATAGTAATGAAGTTTTTCAGCAAAGAGGGGCATTAGCTCAGTTGGCTAGAGCGTCTGCATGGCATGCAGAAGGCCATCGGTTCGACTCCGATATGCTCCACCATTCATTTATTAAGACCTGTGAAGTCCTCAGATTTCACAGGTCTTTTCGTATCTGCGTAA
>JAAZKI010000431.1 GCA_012799905.1 Lentisphaerota bacterium
CGGCCCGAATGCCAAGCCCGGCGCCGGCAACATCACTATCCAGGCCACCCCGGACTCCGGCCGCAGCCACAAGCTCCAGGCGGAAGTGACCCTCCACCCAATCACCTTGCAGCCGCGCCGCGATTTCTGCATCACCCACTGGTTCTACGCTGACTCCATCAGCGACTGGTACAAAGTCGCTCCCTTCTCAGAAGAATTCTGGCCATTGTGCGAAAAATTTATCCACAATTACGCCGATCATGGCCTCGACACTATCTATGTGCCGGTCTTCACCCCATCGCTGGACGGCGTCAAACGCCCGACTCAGCTACTGAAAGTCACTAAAGCAGGCAATGACAAATATTCCTTTGACTGGTCAGATGTCAAACGCTGGATAGATATGTGCCGGAAGCACAACATCACCCACTTCGAATGGGCGCATCCATTCACCCAGTGGGGAGTGAAATTCGCTATCCGCATCTATGAACAACAAGGCGCTGACGAAACCCTGCTCTGGCCCCCGGAAACGCCGGCGACCTCAGACACCTACCGGAACTTCCTCCAGCAATACCTGCCCGAGTTGCGTCAGTTCCTGCAACAGGAGGGAATTCTGGAACGCTCCTTCTTCCATGTCTCGGATGAACCGCACAACGAAGATGACAAGAAAAACTACAAGGCCGCACGCGCCATGCTGAAAGAACTGGCGCCGTGGATGAAAACCATGGACGCCTTGACCGACATCGAATACGGCCGCGAACGTCTGACTGACATGCCCGTCCCCAGCATCCGCACCGCCCTCCAATTTGTCAACGAAAACATCCCCTGCTGGTGCTACTACTGCTGCGGACCGCGTGGACGCTACCTCAACCGGCTGCTTGACACCCCCTTGGCCAAGATTTACATGCACGGCTTCCTGTTCTACCGCTGGCCTTTCCAGGGATTCCTGCACTGGGGATTCAATTACTGGTACCGCTCCCAGACCAGGGTCTTGATCGACGTCTTCCACATCCAGGACGGCGAAAAATGGCCAGGCTGGGCCTATGGCGACACCACCCAGGTCTATCCTGGGCCGGACGGCCCGCTCGACTCCATCCGCTGGGAGGTCTTCTCCGAATCGCTCCAGGACTACCAGCTTTTGCAAACCCTCGACGTGCCCAGAGACAGCGACCTGCTCAAAAAACTGCATTCCTTCGAGGACTTCCCCAAGACCAGCCGCTGGCGTAACCAAACCCGCAAAAAACTCTTTGCCCTGGCCGCAACCCAGCCAAAGAAAAAGAAATAGCCCCGCGACCTCTGTTGTGGGACTCTGGCCACTCCGTAGCTGTGGACATGGTGGACAGGGTGGACATAGTGGACGTGGTCGCTGCCGTATGTAGTTCAAGCTTCAGCCTGCCGTATGTTTCGCGCCTTTGGCGTTTCAACCGCCAAGCGGCTGCCCCCCCACAACACACCCTAAAAAAATCTGCGTCATCAGCGTAATCTGCGGATAAAACAATAGCCCCTCGCCCCTAACGAATGATGAATTATGAATGATGAATGATGAATGACAAATGCGTCTTCAGCATTCAGCATTCAGCATTCAACATTCAGCATTCAGCCCCATGCCCCTCCTAACCGGCAATCTCGTCCTACCGCACGAAGTCTGCTTCGGTGAACTCACCATTGCAAACGGCCTGATCAGCGCCATCACCCCACTCGACACACCCCGGCCCGATGCGCCTCTGATCCTGCCAGGCTTCATCGACCTACATTTCCACGGCCTCGGCCCCTACAGCGCTGAAGACCCACGTATGCTGCTGGACATGGCCGCGTTCGCTCCACAGGTCGGCATGACCAGCTTCTGCCCTGCCCTGGCGCCAACTCCTTGGCCTGACCAACTCGCGTATGTCCGGCTGGCCAAGGACGCCGCCCGCGGCCAACACATTGGCGCGCGCTGCCTTGGAACGCACTTGGAAGGACCATTCATCGCCCCGGCCGCAAAAGGCGGCATGAATGAAGACTTCCTGCGCCCGGCCAGCCTGGACGATTTACGCGCGCTGCTCTGCGAAGCCGATGGCACGCTGCGCCTGCTGACCATTTCTCCTGAACTGCCTGGCGCGCTTGACGTTATCGCCGAAGCCGTCAAACACGGCGTCCGCGTCGCGATTGGACACACCCACTGCACAATCGATGACTTCCAAAAAGCCGTCGAGGCTGGCGCGCGCCAAGTCTGCCACCTGTTCGACACCTTTGAAGGACGCCCCGTCCATGGCGGCGTCAGCCAGACTTGCTTGACTGACGCCATCCTGATTGAAGACCGCGTCGATGTAGAAATCATCCCTGATGGTCACCATGTACCGCCAGGATTGATCGAATTGACGCGCCGAGCCGCCGGCCCTGACCGCATCATTGCCATCACCGACGCCATGATGGGCGCTGGACTGCCTGACGGCGTCTACGCAGAATCCGATGGCCGCCCTTATCGCCTCACCAATGGCGACGTCTGCCGCCTGACCGATGGCTCCGGAATCATTGTCGGCTCCTGCTTGACGCCTCACATGGCCTTCCAAAACCTGACCAAGCGCTTTGGCTTTTCCATCCCTGAAGCGTCAAGGATGCTCTCCGCCAATCCAGCCCGCGCCCTGAATCTGCACAACCAGACCGGCGCCCTCCGAGAAGGACTCTGGGCCGACCTCACCGTGCTCAGCCCTGACCACACCACGGTGCGCCGCTGCCTGGTCAACGGCAAAACTGCCTTTGCCATTGACGATGCCACGTCCTGAGAGGAAGTATAAACCAATCGCTGCCTTCACCTCAACCAACCATCGCGCAAAAGGAGACTGCACCATGACCAGCAAAACAAAGGCTCAACGCCCTGCCGCTGCCACGCCTGCTGACGCAAACCTCCGCTTCGGCATCGCCCGCGCTGACATCACCCCACCCTTCCCCACCACCATGGGCGGCTACGGCGCTAGGCAGGATCACTTCGACCGGGTCAACGACCCCCTGAGCGCCGAAGTGCTCATCCTGGAAAACAACGGCGCGCGCCTCGTCATCGTCGCCGCTGACCTGATCACCTTCGAAGACGAACAGGCCGTCGACCTGCGCCGCCAAATCGCAGAAATCGCCAAAACGTCAGCCGAATGCGTGCTCCTCAACGCCTCTCATACCCACGGCGGACCAGAAACGCGCGATAAAGCCGTCTACTTCAGGTCATCCCGCGACACTGGCGCCTCCATCCGCTATCGCCAATGGCTGCAACAACAACTCCTTGACGCCGTTGCACAAGCCGCCCAAAACTTGACACCTGGCTCGCTCTGGCTTGGCTGCGGCAAAACCGCCGTCAACATGAACAGACGCCTTGAACGCAACGGTGAAATCGTCAATGCACCCAACCCCGACGGGCCAGTCGATGACCGACTCCAGGTACTCGCACTGCGCAACCAGGAGGGACAAATCCGCGCCCTCGGCATCCGGCTCTCCTGCCATCCAGTGGCCACCGGCGCCCAACACCTGATCACCGCCGACTTCCCTGGAGCCTTCAAAAAAGCCTGCGCCGACGCCCTCGGCGCAGACGTCATGCCCTTCTTCCTGCAAGGCGCCGGCGGTGACATGCGGCCAGCCGCTGCCTCGGCCGGCGATCGCTGGCGACAACTCGACCACGCAGAACTGCCCGCTGTCGGCCGCCAGTTGCTCCATGAAACCCTCGCTGTCCTCCATCAACCGCATGGCCTGGAGCAAATTATCCCCGGAGCCTTCCGCGGCGCCTACGTGGAAGCCGAAGCGCCCTGCGAACGCCTGTACACAACCCGGGAAGACTTCGTCAAGCTGCAGCAAGACGGGCCGTCGCACTACACCTTCTATCCCACCCACGCCCTGGCCCGCCTGGATGCTGGCCTCGCCATTCCCGACCGCGTGAAAATCGGCGTCCAGACCCTCTGGTTGAATGACGACCTGGCCATCATCGGCATCCAAGGCGAAGTGCTGATCGGCCTGGGAGAATATGTGGAAAAATCCCTGCTGCCGAAAAAGGCGCTCCTCCTCGGATATTGCAACGGCTGTGTCTCCTACCTGCCCGACTCACACGAAGTGAAACGCGGCGGCTATGAACAAATGGGATACCTCTACCATATCTGGACCGGCCCATACAAACCAGGCCTGGAAAAAATTATCGCCAAAGCCGTGACGCCCTGAAACCACCAGCCAGGCGTCCGTCCAAACTAACGCCAATGCGCCCCTGTCGTGCAGTTGATGCATAACAGGGGCGCATTGGTGTTACGATGGAGAAAGACTTCTCCTCGCGCCGTCTTCTTTTCAGCGGACGAGGGCCGCGCGGTCGGCAAGAGGCTTTTCGAGCGCGCTTTCAAGGATGACTTCCATGATGATAAAATTGGGTTCGATCATATCGTCAAAGCTATCCGCCCATGAATTGAGCTCGTTGGTCAGCGCCAAGCCGCCGCTGGTGAGCGACACGAGATTGTTGAAGTTAATCGTCCGCGTAGCAGCTTTTTTAGGCATGCCGCTGCGCAGGCCGGCCGCGACCAGGCGTGCATTGACAGCATCTGCCAGCTCCATGCCCCGCTCAACGTGCGCCTGGTAATTGATCTCCGACGGCATAATCATAAACGGCTTGCCTTCGCAGGAATGGCCGTTAAAAAAGAAATCCGCTGCATAGCGTTCGATGAGCGCCAGCACCGCGCGTGCTTCGGGCGTGCGGATATTGCCCGGGGTGGCATCGTGCATGATGTTGAAGCCGTCAGCATTGGGGTAACCGCCTGGGTGCCTGACGCGCTCCAACGGCAGTGGGAAGTAGCGCTTGCTTTCCCGCCACTCAATGGGTTGGCCATCCAACCATTCGCCCTGACAGGCTTTGCGGAAAGTCACCTTGTCAGTTCCTTGCAAGTGGTCTTGTGAGATGGCTCGGCCGTCCATATTCACGCAAGGCAGGAAAATGATACGGAACTGCGGCGCGAGTTCCAGCAATTTCGGGTAGCTGCGACCGCGCAAATCCTTGCCGGTCTCCAGCAGCTGGATCATATTCAGTGTTGCAACCACGCCCTCCGGCTCGGCGCCATGAAAGCCTGTCGCCCAGACAATCGTCTGCTTCTCCGGCTTGCCATAATAACATTCGTAGGCATCTGATGACGACGATGCCGCCCAGGTGCTCTGTCGCGGCCCGCCATCGTCAAACTGGCCATAAAAGACAGCGAAGAGCGGAAAGCCGGCTGCAGTCTGGCCAATGACCTCGCAACGGCCCTTCTTGACGCCCAGGCAGACATCAGCGATTTCCTCCGGCCGACAGAGCCACCACGCCGGACGCTGCGCCTGACCGCCATATTCAGACTTAGGGAAACGGAGATTCTGATACGCATTGCGCAGTGATGTCATAGTCGCTTCCTCCGGTGTGCGTTGTTGCAGACTCATGCAGCCGACGCAGGCTGCTGCCAGGATAATTGGCATAAGTCGAATAGTCATGGCAAAAAGCCTCCTGCTTTGAATGTCCTCCCCGGAATTATTCACTATAATGCGCACTATGCACAAAACCAACGCGATGAGATTTTTTAGGGGCGAGGGGCTTTTTTAGGGGCGAGGGGC
>JAAZKI010000409.1 GCA_012799905.1 Lentisphaerota bacterium
CCGCCGAGCTCCTGGTCCCACAACGTCCGATACTGCGCCATCGCCGAGAACATCAGGCCTTCCCAGACCGGGCCGCAGCCAAACGACGCGTCGCCGATGTTGCAGACAACGATGCCGCCCTGGCGATTCACCCGCTTGAACAGCGCCGCACCAGGGGAAATCGAACCGGAGCCGCCGACAATGGCGTTGTTGGGATAAATACCGAACGGCGTGAAAAAAGCGTGCATGGAACCGCCCCAGCCCTTGTTGAAGCCGGTCACACGAGCAAAAATCTCAGCGTAGGCGCCGTAAATCAAAAAATGCCGGGCCAAGTCCTTGATGCTGCCGGAAAAATTCTTTTCCACGACCTTCAGGGTCGCTCCGCCGAAGAAGTCGCTCATCGTCTTTTCAAGGACAGCGTCATCAAGCTTGCGGATGGCTGACAGTCCCTTGGCAAGGATTTCGCTATGGCTGCGATGGGAGCCGAAAATAAGGTCGTCGACATCCAGGCTGTAGGCTTGCCCGACTGCCGCGCATTCCTGGCCCAAGGAGAGGTGGGCCGGTCCGGCGTGGTTGTACTTGACGCCCTTGTATTCGCCTTTGAGCTTGACCTCGTTGATGATCGTCTCAAACGTCCGCAGCACCATCATGTCATGAAAGATGGTGACGAACTCGTCCTTGCTGTACAGTTTCTTCTCTTCCGCCAAGGTCTTGCTGTACGCGCAGACCGGAATCGGCGTAAAGTCAATCTGTCCCTTCTTGAACAGCTCCTCGGGATAAATTTCCAACTTCTTCGTCATGAAAAGACTCCTTTGACTTGCAATGCTTGCTATCTTAGACCCAAAAATTGTCTTTAACCGGATTTACGCGTGCAGAATCGTTTCCTTCAGTGCTTCGGAGGTCGTCGGATGCGGGAACACGATCTGGCGGACGTCTTCCACCCGCAGCTCCATCTCAACCATAGCCGCTGCCGAAGCGATGAATTCACCGCAGCAGCCGCCGATCATGTGCACTCCGAGAACCTGGCCGTGCTCTTCGCCCACCAGGACTTTGACCGTGCCGGACTGACCGGCGTTATCAACCACAAAACGGCCGGCAATCGCCATTGGCATGACTGCCTTGCGATAGGCGACGCCGCGCGCCTTCAGGTCGTCCTCGGTCGCACCGACTTGGGCGACCTCGGGATGCGTATAAATCACCGAGGGGATGGCGCTGTAACGCAGCCTGTCCGGAATCCCGAACATATTGTTGACCGCGACGATGCCTTCCCTGGTGGCGGCATGCGCCAGCAGGCAGCGGCCAGTGACATCGCCGCAAGCCCAGACACCGGGCACATTCGTCTTGCCAAACTCGTCTGCCTTAATGCCGCGGCGGTCAAAGTCGACCCCGGCCTCTTCCAGGCCAATCCCCTTCAGGACCGGGCTGCGGCCCGTTGCATTGAGAATCCAGGTGCCGGTGACGCTCTCTTCCTTGCCTTCCGGAGTCGCATAGACCAGCGTGCGATCCTCGATGCGGACGACTTTGCATGACAAGTTAAACACAACGCCGGCCTTCTTGAGCTCGCTCATCAGCTTCTTGCTAATTTCCTCATCGACGACAGGCGCGATTTTCGGCAGCATTTCAACGACCGTGACCTTGGCGCCCACCGTGGCGAAGAACGACGCGAATTCGAGTCCGATGACGCCTCCGCCAATGACGACCAGGCTTTCCGGCACTGCGTCAAGTTCGAGGATGCCGGTCGAATCAAGGACGCCGGGGTTGTCACGCAAGCCGGGAATCGGCGGGGCTGCCGGCACGGAGCCGGTTGCCACCAGGATATTGGCGGCTTCGTATTCTTTGCCGTCGGCCACGACTTTGCCTCGGCCGGCCAGCTTGGCTTCAGCCTTGATCACATCAACGCCAGCGCGCTTAAGCATGCCGGTCACGCCTTTGATCAGCATGGCAACCACCTGCTGCTTGCGAGCCTGCACTGCTGCCATATCGAAGGTGGCCGCCCCCACTGTCACGCCATACTGCGCTGCGGCGCGGCAGTCTTCCAGCGCCCGCGCTGAACGCAACAGCGTCTTGGTCGGAATACAGCCGACATTCAGGCAGGTTCCGCCTAATTCAGCCTTTTCAAACAATGCGACTTTGCGGCCCAACTTGGCAGCGTAAGCCGCCGCCTCGTATCCACCGGGGCCTGCTCCGATGACAATCAAATCGTACATGATGTTACCTTGACTTTCCACCGATGTGTTGACGAAATGGTGCGGCCGGTCTAACCGGCTCTGTCTCAATCATGCCGCCAGCCTCAGCCGGCAACGCAAATCAAATCGAAATTCTCGACTATATTCTTGATGGTTTGCAGGAAGCGGGCGCCGGGCGCGCCATCGAGTACCATGTGGTTCATGGTCAGGGAGAACTGCATAAAATCACGGTATTCGATATCGCCCTGCTTGTTCCGGACTGGCCGCAGGAGCGTCTTGCAGACGCCCAGGATGGCGACTTGCGGCGCGCTGATGACCGGCGTAAAGGTGGTGATGCCGAGGGCGCCCAGGTTGGTGACCGTAAACGTCGCTCCGGCCAACAGATCAGGATTGATGTTGCCGTCATTCGCCTGCTTGGCCATGCTCTTCACGGTCTTCGCCATTTCCGGCAGGCTCAAAGTCTGGGCGTTGTGCAGAACCGGCACCATCAGCCCGCGCGGCGTATCGCAGGCAAAGCCCATGTTGATTGAGGAATGCATGCGCAGCACATTGTCGCTGAACTCGGCATTGAACTCGGGATGCTTCTGCAACGCCTTGATGACCGCAAACATGACCATGTCGCCGATGTTGATGTTGGCCAGCTCCAAGCTCTCAGCGCCAGCCTTGATCCGCTGCCGCAGCGCCAGCAGGCCGGTCACGTCAGCTTCCGCATTCAACGTGTATTGAGCCATTGAGTTCAACGACTCATGCAGGCGCTTGGCAATAATCTTCCGAATATGCGGGAACGGCTTCTCGGTGATGACATCGACAACCGAATCAGAAGCCGGAACGGCGGCAGGAGCGGCAGCGGGAGCAGCAGCAGCAGCGGCGGGCGCGGCTTTGCCCATATCAGCGCCGAGAATCATGCCGCCGACGCCGGTGCCGGCAGCCGGAGCCGCAACCCCAGCCGCCTGCATGGCGGCAGCGACCGGGCTGAGGCGCGCGGCTGACTGATACGCCGTAGCGACATCCTTCTCCATGATCCGACCGCCAGCCCCAGAGCCAACAATCGCTGGCACGACAAATGGATGCTCGGCAACGAATTTCCGGGCGCGCGGACTCATCGGGGCATTGTCAACGCCGCTGGCTGCCGTTGAGGTCGCCGCAGGCGCGGGGGCCGCGGCCGCTGCTGTCGGCGTTGCTGCTGGGGCTGCTGCAGGCGCTGCATCAGCTGCGCCGCTTGGAGCGAGCGCGGAGACATCTTCTCCGGGATTGCCCAGAGCCATAATATTCTGCAAGACGGGAACCAAGTCGCCCTCTTGCCAAAACAGGGCCAGGACGGTGCCGTCGCCTGTCGATTCGACTTCAATCGCCGACTTGTCCGTCTCAATATCGCAAATGATATCGCCGGTCTTCACGACATCGCCGACTTTGACCCGCCATTTTGACAACAGGCATTCCTCAACCGTATTACCGGCCTTGGGCATCACAACCGCGTTAGCCATATCCTTCTCCTAATGTCTTGTTTGAGCCAACGAAACTACATTGCCTAAATCAACATGAACCGTCGCTGACGACCACCTCTGTGCCCAGGTCGACGAGGGCCTGGCGCAGCTTGTCATCTATAGCGTCCGTTATCAACACGTCAAGGGGGCGGTCCAACTGGCAGCGAACCAGCGACCGCGTTCCAAATTTGCTGTGGTCAGCCAACAGAATCACCTGCTTAGCCCGGCGCATCACCTGCTCTTTCGTGAACGCCTCGTTAGCGTCGGTCGTGCTCATGCCGTCGCTCAGCGTAAAGCCAATCGTGCCCATGAACGCCTTGTCAACCGCTATGCTCTCTAAAATCGGCTTTGACAACGGCCCGACCAGGGTTCGGCTGAGCGCCCGGAATTCGCCGCCGCACAGGATCAGGTGGTGGCCGCTTTCCATCAGCTGCGCGGCTGCCATCAATGAATTGGTCACCACTGTAAGATGCCGGCGGCTCTCCAACAGCTGGGCCAATTTCAGGATTGTGCTGCCGCCATCCAGAAAAATCGTGTCATAATCGCGAATCATGGCCAGGGCCGCCGCTGCAATCTTCTGCTTCGCCTCAGTGAACTGTTCCTGCTTGTCAGCAAACAGCGGCTCTGGCATGGCGTCCGGCTTGAATGCTGCTCCGCCGTGTATGCGCTCCAGAAGGCCGCGCTCATGCATGCCTTGCAAATCACGGCGAATCGTCGCTTCCGATACTTCCAACGCCTCGCTCAAAGCGCCAACCGTCAAAACATCGGAATCGCGCAGCAGCTGCAAAATACGCTGCTCGCGTTCCGCTGTCAACATACGATGACCTGCACTTGGCATAGAACCGACTCTTTTGCGCACATTAAAACCTTTATTGATTGATTTTGATTGAATATAGCCCGCATTCGTGCATAATCAAGCAAATATAACGATAATTGGTGCGCAATTGTGATTTTTTGTTGATGGACGAAATCTTTTGACGAACGCTCGCCCCTCGCCTCCGTCCAGTGCCGGCACTTCAGTGCCGGAATTCACCCCTCGCCCCTAAAAAAACGCCCGCCTCACTCCTTTTGCAAGGCTCTAGCCTTGCTTCTGAAAGCCGCCGTCTCGCTTGCCTCAGGCTCGGCAATGGCATAACGCATTCGGCTGAAGTCTTCCAGCAGTTCGGCCCATGCCATCATGCCTCTGTTTCGGCAGGAGGCTGCCAGCTCAACAGGCGTCGTGGCCGGGTTCAAGTCCACGCCGAGGCGCACCAGACAGCGGCAGATTTCAGCGTAAGTCTGGCTGAGGATAGCGCGTTGTCCGGTCAGGCCATCCTGCTGGCGGCGACGCCACCGCCGCCTTGCCCATCGCCACAGCAGCCACAGAGTCAACGGCCAGACCACTGGCGCCAGCCACGGATTGAGAAACAGCCATCCCAGCAAAGTCGCTAGCAGGCCAAGGCCAACCCAAATCAACGCTGCCACATGTCCGCGCCGCAGCATCGCATTCAGGCGTTGCCAGTGAAACGCCAGGCTGTCCCACAATGCGGAGAACGGATTCACGCCGCCTCCAGCCGTCTCCACTCCAGCATTCGTCCCTGGCGTGCTTTCCACCAGCACCCAGCGATCTCGGTCGCGGTCATACGCCTCCACCCAGGCATGGGCGTCCCGCAGGCGCGACACCCAGTAGCCGCCAAAGCGGAGCCGCTCATGACAAAGGAATCCGGTGACGTAACGCGCTGGAATCCCGGCTCGGCGCAGCAACAAGACCGTCGCCGAAGCGAACAGCTCGCAGTGGCCGCGGCGAGGGCCGCCCAAAAACGCCAGCACCGGGTCAACCTCCGCTGGCGCCGGCTGTGTATGCAAGTCATACTCGAAATTCTCCTGGAAATACCTCACGATCAAGGCCATTGTGCGTCGTGCGTCGGACGGCTGGTGGTCTGGCCCGAGCACCGCGCGCAGGCATTCGTCCAACGCTGGACGGATATCTGCGGGGACGTCAAGGTATTCCTCGCTGACTGCCTCGCCGGTTGGACCAGCA
>JAAZKI010000612.1 GCA_012799905.1 Lentisphaerota bacterium
AACGTGGCAATCTGAGTAGGGGTAGCCCAGTGCCAGACCGGCACGCTGGTAAATATGGGGAATTGACCCCATCGCTACAACGGGGAGGTAGAGGCTCATAACCTCTACCTTACCCACTGACACATAACTTAGGTTGCGGACGGAGAGTCCACCCCAGACCCTTTCGTGTTTTTCGTGGTTAAAAATAGGCTGTTGACGACCGTCCACCCTAAGAAACTTGTAGTTATCTCATTGCTCAACAGTGATAACTACAAATTGAGGTGAAATGATGTAGTTATCTTACAGAAATGAAAAGTTCAGGTTGTCCACTGTCCACTAAAGCACCTTACCCTGGGTGCCTGACCCCACAGCTTGCCGGAACTCCGAGTATCAATCGGTGTACGATCACCGGCAGCAAAATATTTTTTCATTTATCGCTTGCTTTTTCTTTTTTTCGGTGTAGTCTATACTTTGTGTGCTTGTCATGGACCATACGGGACATGGCAAAGTACGGTAGCGGGGATATCGCCCTACCCATTATGGACTTATGTGCCTCAATGAAGGCCACGCCAGGGAGGAAACGCCCCCCGTGTTTCTAGGGGACGGCATGGACACCCATGCCGTCCCCTTTTATTTTTGCGATTGAGTCGCTACTAGCGCCGCCGGTTATTTTTTCACGGTGAAGGTCAAGCCCGGCGCCGGGCTGAGCAAGGATGGCACGCCATAGAGTTCGACGTGGAAGTCCTCATGGAAGGCCTTGCTGGCGCGGTCAAAGCGTAGTTTCCAGACGCCGACCTGGGCGGCCTGCTGCGGAGTGGTGATGAACTGCTCAATATCAGTCACGTTATCCTTTTCCCAGACTTTGTTGCCAGCCGGGTCAAAGAGAGTGACCTTGGCGCCTTCCTCGCCTTCGCCCCAACAATGAATAGCGAATTCAGGTGTTCCGTCCGGGACGTGGAAGAAAGCGTCGCCGATGGTCGCAACGACATCGACAATCCCCGCCTTGGCAATGGGCCGGTTGCTGGCGCGCAGCTCAATCCAGCAGCTGCCGCCCGGGATATTCAGCCGATAGAGGCCGGTCATCGGGGCAGAGGCCAGGGTGAATGTCGCTTCCTCCTGGAACTTGATTTCGCCCAATTCGGTCTTTCGGCCCTTGGGGTCGGTAAGCACGACTTTGGCGGTCGCGCCCTCAAGCTTGGCAAGCCGGCCATAGTATGCCTTCACCTCAATGGCTTCGCCCTGGTTCGCGTAAACCAGGAAATCACCGCCGCGACGGAAGCGCAGGCCCTGGAATGCAGCAGCAGCCGGCGCTGCCTCGACAGGCGTCAGCTCAACGCTGGCAAGGTCAACCTTGGGCAGACGCCTGACGATACGGGACGGGAACGTCGCCTTCAGCCATTCCTGGGTCAGAGCCTGGGTGGTCGTTTTGCCGTCCCGCACTACTGTAATCGCGCCGCCGACGTGGCTGGGATAATAGCCGCCCAAGGATGCGTCGCTGTATCTCAGGAAGGGCCGGTCGACAGAGTCTTCTACGGTCACATTCGTGAAAGCGACTTTGCCGGGCAGGGGAGCGCCATCCGTGTAATTATGCGTGCTGATCGTAATCGGTGCGGAGCTGTTGACGCCGCAATCGCGGATTTTCAGATTCGTGAATTCGAAGTCAAGATCGTCGTTGGCCTTGGTGTCGATGCCGATGGCTGGGCTGCCGGAGTTCTCGAACGTGCAGTTGACCACCCTGACCAGGCCGCTCATAGCCGGCTTCGGTGTCCTGCGTGAGCGGCTGATAAAGGCAAAGGCGCGCCGCTTGTCTCCGCGGGACACGCAGTTTTCGAGCGTGATGGTGATAGCGCCGTATTTCTGGGTGTCCATGTTGGGCAGATAGAATTCGTAGCCGTCGCCAGCATTGTTTTCGGTGATGCAATTGCGCATGACGCAGTTAATGAGCGGCTCGTGGGCGTGGTTAGGCTCGAAGTCAATGCCGGCCTGGGGCGCAGTGCCCCAGGTGTTGCGCATGATGGTGTCTTCGATAAGCAAGTTGATGGCTGCGATGACGCTAATGCCCTGGCGGTTGTTGCCGTCGCAAATCACCTTGCGGATGACCGTGTCCGTGCAGTAGCGGCCCGCGCCGGCGCCCACGTAAATGCCATCGCCGCCAGAGTCGATGATGGACAAATTTTCGATGCGGACATTCCTAGTGCCGCGCAGGGTGATGCCATGGCGCCATTCGGCTTTCTCGTAGGCGTCAGTGTGGTAGTCCGCCTTGAACATACGCAGGGTCGCACCCGTTCCCTGTCCGAGCAGAGTGACGTTTTCAATGTAGACCAGGTTGAGCATGGAGTCGTTGCGGCCTTTGTAAGCGCCGCGCAGGGCCTGTACCTCAACGCCTTCCTCAAAGATGATCTCCTGGTTGCTGACCAGGGTAAGCGGCCGGGTGATCCAGGGGCCGGCCGCCATTTTGTCGATAATCAGGCGTGGAACCTCGGAGTTGATAGCAGCCTGGAGAATCGCCGTGCTGTCCTTGGCGTCATATCCCCACCAGGACGCGCGCGCTTCCTTGCGCGTTCCGGACAGAACTTCATCAATCATGAGCGGCTGGGCATCCTGGCTAAATACTGGGACAGCCGTCAACAGGACGGTAAGAGCCAGGCCGAAAAAAGGCAGTTTTTTTCTTGTTTGCATGGACATTCCTCTTGTGGGTTGAAGAAAACGGGCGCTGGAGAACCGCGCCCAGGCTTGGGATAAAAACGGGTAAAAGTCAAATATAAACGCAAAACTAAATATAGACAAATATAAAATGCATACGGCCGAGAAAATCGGTAATGGGTCACCGATTGATACTTGGGGTTCCGGCGAGTTGCGGCGCCAGACTGCCCGGATAAGGCACCTTAGTGGACAGTGGACAATGGACTTTAGTGGACTTTAATGGACATCAGTAGACGATGG
>JAAZKI010000293.1 GCA_012799905.1 Lentisphaerota bacterium
CATCTTGGAAAAAGGATGAAAGATATGACAAACAAAGGATTATTTGCTCGGGCCTTTGGCCTGGGGCTGGCATTTCTGGCCAGTGCGACTATCGGCTGGGCTGACGCGCACCGCTTTGACTTTGCTAAGGCGGAGGCACCGTTGCGGAAGGGCTTTGTGCGGGTGACGGAAAAGGGCGGCGAAAAGGCGTCCTGGACAGCTGGCGCTGCCGACATCCGGGCGAATTACACGCCGATTACGCGGGAGTGGAAGATGAATATTGGCCGCGGCCGCCAGTTGCCACCGCCGAATTATCCGATTGATTTGACCTGCGGCCACGTGCAGAGCAAAGAGCCGGCGACGCTGGCGCTGAAGGTGCCGGCCGGCGATTATCGGGTCTGGGTGCTGACTGGCAACAGCGGCGGCAATGCCCGCCAAGTCTGGGACATCACGGTCGCCAGCACCATGGACAAAGCCGGGACGACCTACGCCGGCAGCCAGGAGCTGATGGACTTTGAACTGGACGCCAAGGCCGATGCCAACGGCTTGAAGCTGGACGTGTCGACCCGTAGCCGCTGGGTCATCAACACAATCATCGCCGTACCAAAAAAGGAATGGAAAGCGTATCGCGACGGCGAATTGCAGGCTATCCGCCACGAATGTTTTGTCTTGCCGCCGGATGAATTGGCCAAGTGGAAGGAAACGCCCCAGACCAGCGATGTGCCAGAGCCGACCTGGACCGAGAAGCAGAAGGCTGACGGCCTGGCGATTTTCGCACGGCCATGGGTTGAGCCGGTGTGGCCGGACCATTTCCCGCGAGCGCATGAAATCAATGCGCCGGTGCGGGCATTTGCCGCCCAAAATGAATATGAACCACTCACCTTCACGATTCACCCTTTGCGTAATTTTGAAAGTCTCCAGGTGACGGTCGGACGGTTGGTCAACGAGAATGGCGCGGCGTTGCCGGAAACCGCGATTGATCTGCGCTATGTCCGTTATATGCACGTCCGCCCGAATTATTCGACCTTCAATATCTACTATCGGGCGCCGGACGTGCTCATGCCCTGGCGTGGGGCGCAGCGTCTGATCAAGGGCGAGAACTTCCGGGTTTGGATTACTGTCCAGGTCGAGCCGGGCACTCCGGTCGGGATATACACTGGCGAGGTTGAGGTCAAGGCTGACAATACGACTGTCGCCGTGCCGATCAGCCTGCGAGTGCTGCCGATTCACTTGCTGAAGGATGAAAGCCTGATTTATGGGCAGTATTACCGCCATCCGTATGTCAATATGAACGCCGCGCCGGACGATTTTTCGCGCTCCTGGTGGCGTCGCAAGGCCGAAGCCGAGCATGAGGACATGCGCGCCATTGGCATGAACACGCTGGTCAGCAGCATTGGGGTGACCGAGTCGAACGGTCGCTGGGTCGTCAATGGCGACGGATTCCAGCGTGTCGTCGACCTGTATCGCAAGGTCGGCTTTTCCAAGCCCATCGCCTGTTCGTTCAATGTCGGCAGCATCTACCACAAATATATGAAAGCCGGCATGGGCTCCCATCTCAGCCTGCTGAAAATGCCGCCGGATGAATTTTTCACTGATGTGACAGCGTCGGTGCAGGCGATTGTCAATGAGGCCAAGCGTCGTGAGTGGCCGCCGATTTTGTTTTATCCGATTGATGAGCCTTCGACTAGTCCGTTGTCCGTGGCGTTTATGACTCGCATCATGCAGGCGATCAAGGCGGTTCCCGGCGCGCGTACGTACGTGACGGCTGATCCGGCGCATGAGCAGTTTGCTCCGATGCGGCCTTTTGTCGACGTCTGGTGCTGCCAGCCGTTTACGTTTCCTAAAGACTTTATTGAGCGTGACATGGCCGAGAACCCGGGCTTGGAATACTGGTGCTATCCCAATCACATTTCCGGCGAAAATGACCATACCCCGACCAAGGGCGCTCGCATGACCTACGGTTTCGGATTCTGGAATTCCGGGTTCCGCTGCTTGATTCCGTGGATTTACCAGTCGTCTGGCGGCAGCCAGTGGAATTACCTGGACTTCTCGTCCTCTGATTTCGTCAACCGTACCGATGTGGACGGCACGCCGATTCCGGTCACTCTGTGGGTGGCCTACCGGGAAGGGCTGGATGACGGCCGCTACTTGAACACCCTGGAGAAATGGATTGCGGCGGCAGAGGAAGCCGGCTTTACGGCGGAGGCCCAGGCTGCCCGCGATGACATTGAGCTTATTCGTTCCTCCATCAATGTACAGACGAAATACAAGATTGAGGGTCTGTGGGGAGCAGAAACATTTGATGTCTACCGCTGGCTTCTGGCTCAGCGCATCATGGACTTGAAGAACTTGTTCTGAAAGTAAACGGCTATTTCGCTTTTCCCGCCCATGAGCGGATGGGAAAGGCGAATGCCGTGTTGTCATTTGGAGAAAACGTGTTACGTTATTTCTACGTTCGTTTTCGTCGTCACTAAGGTCAACACCTTGTGAAGCATCAACCTCCATCCTTTGAAGAAGAGAAGCAGTCATCATGGCAAAACAAGAAATTGCGAAGAAGTCGGCCGCGGCCAAGCCAGCGGGCCGGGTTTTGCGTCTTGGCATCATTGGCCAGGGTCGCAGCGGCCGGAACATCCACGCTGAGTATTTGAAGAATGTTCCGGAGAAGTTCAAGATTGTGGCGGCCAGCGATTTGTTGGCGGATCGTTGCGAGCGCGCCGCCAAGGAATACGGCTGCGCGACGTACCAGGACTACCGGGAGATGCTCCAGGACAAGTCATTGAATCTCGACTTGGTGGTCAACGCGAGCTTCAGTCACATGCATGCGCCGATTACCAGGGAAATCATGCTGGCCGGCTTGAATGTCCTGTGCGAAAAGCCGTTTGCCCGCACCAGCGACGAAGTCAAGGATTTGATCGGTGTTTCGAAGCAGACCGGCCGTCTGCTGGCCGTATTCCAGCAGTCGCGGTTTGCGCCGTATTATCGCAAGGTCAACGATGTTCTGCTGTCCGGCGTCCTTGGCCGCATCAGGATGGTGAAGATCGCCTTCAATGGCTTTAGCCGTCGCTATGACTGGCAGACCTTGCAGGCGTACAATGCCGGCGGGCTGTTCAACACCGGGCCGCATCCGCTGGACCAGGCGCTCGGCTTCATCGGCCGCGACATCATGCCGAATGTGTGGTGCAAGATGGACGTGGTCAACTCACTTGGCGACGCTGACGACTTCTGCAAAGTCATACTCTCCTATCCCGGCCGCCCGATCATTGACATGGAAGTGTGCTCCAACACCCACTTCAGCCCGTATCTTTATCAAATCTACGGAACCTACGGCAGCCTGGCCGGCACCATGAATAAGATCGAATGGAAATACTACAAGCCGGAAGAAGCCCCACCCATAAAGTTGATTCGCGAACCGCTCCCCGGACCGTCCTACTGCTCGGATAAGCTTGAAATCCACTCCGAAGTCTGGGAAGTCCCGGAAGAGGAGAAGGACCTGTTCAATTCGACCTCAGCCCGCTTCTATGACAATCTGTACGATGCCTTGGTTTATGGCAAGGCCTTGGTCATCACTCCGGAGCAGGTCTGTCAGCAGATCGCTGTAATTGAAGAGTGCCATCGCCAGAACCCGCTGCCGCATAAGTTCTGACCGCAAACTAAGCGAACCGCATCTGGCGGTAAGTCAGGCGTCCCGAGCCGCTTCTGCAAGCGCGCCGGGGCGCCTGTGTTGTAATCCCGACAGTATGAACGATAGTGTCGCCCCTGCCGGAGGGGGGGCGGGTTTTGTAATGGGTCACCGATTGATACTTGGGGTTCCGGCGAGTTGCGGCGCCAGACTGCCCGGATAAGGCACCTTAGTGGACAGTGGACAATGGACTTTAGTGGACTTTAATGGACATCAGTAGACGATGG
>JAAZKI010000011.1 GCA_012799905.1 Lentisphaerota bacterium
CGTGACTATGAGTACTTAAAACTGAAAGGTTATGAATTGCCGTCAATGGTGCTAACCAAGAGAATGCTGAGTTCCTGCTCAAAATGACCATGTTTTTTCGCAAAACCCGGAAGAGCCGTTTTTAATCAAATCGCCAAGTTTGATGGAAAAAAATTGCCCGGGGGGTGTCAGGGAACTTTACGCCCTGAACCAAGAGGCGGGAAACAGAAAAGAGTTTTTTTTACAGGCCGGGCCGAAATCGACAGTATGATTCTTTGTTGTTGGCGAGCGGCGAGGCGTTTTTCGGCTTGTTTCGACTGGCAGAAGCGAAAAACCTCATTATAGTAATATGCTTTCACCGCGCCTCTCTTTGTCAGCTCCAGGGCTGGCCGTCCTTCTCCCAGGCTGGAGGCGCGGACACAACAACCAAATGGGCGCTTCGAAGTCGGCACCGGGAGACTTCGCCATCGTCAGCACGATGGCAGCCGTCGGGAAAAGCGCCTCGCAGGCAAAAAGGGTCAAGCACCATGCAGACATCCATCACCGACCTCCTCGAAGCGGGCGTGCATTTTGGTCACAAGACCAGACGCTGGAACCCGAAGATGAAGCCGTACATCTACGGCACCCGCAACGGCATCACCATCTTCGATCTGACTATCACCATGAGGCAGCTTGCCGCCGCCTGCGACTACCTCAGCGAAATCGCGGCCAACGGCGGGCAGATTCTCTTTGTCGGCGTCAAGCGCCAAGCCCAGGAATGCGTCCGCAGCGTCGCTGAAAGCCTTGATATGCCGTATATGTGCGATCGCTGGCTGGGCGGTACCCTGACTAACCAACAAGTCGTCCTCAGCCGCGTCAGCTACATGAAGAAACTGCAAGCCAAAGACGCTGACGGCAGCCTGGACAATCTTCCCAAAAAAGAAGTCGCCGGTCTCCGCCGCGAACTGGAAAAGTTGCAAACCACCCTGGGCGGCATCGCCAACCTGAAGAGGCTGCCGGCAGCCATGGTCGTAATTGACGTTGCCCGCGAGCACATCGCCGTCCAGGAAGCCGCCAAGCTAGGCATCCCGGTCGTGGCCCTGGTTGACTCCAACTGCAACCCGGACCTGGTCGAATACGTCATTCCCGGCAATGACGACGCCCTCCGCTCCATCAAAGTCATCATGGACACCCTGGCCGCAGCCATCGCTGACGGCCTCAGTCTGCATACCAAAAAGCGCGAAGACAAGGCTGAAAAAGAGGCCAAGGCCGCTGCCCCGGAAAAAGACAGCGATGACGATGACGACGACGACAACGCCAAGGCTTGACCAGCTCATCCGCCTGCTCTGATCTTATCCTCTATACATAACCTCTCACCCAGAAAACTCGGGAATTGAACAATCATGGCCACTATTACTGCCGCCCAAGTCAATGAGCTGCGCCGGAAAACCGGCGTCGGCATGATGGATTGCAAAAGAGCTCTCGTCGCCTGCAATGGCGACCTGGAAGCCGCTATCGAACACCTGCGCAAAACCGGCATTGCCAAAGCCGAGAAAAAAGCCGGCCGCTCCGCCACCCAGGGCATCTTCACCACCCTAATCGAAGGCAACACCGGCGCCATCGTCGAACTGTTGTGCGAAACCGACTTCGTCGCCAAGACCGATATCTTCAAGCAGTTCGGCGCTGACCTGGCCAAGAAGGCCCTGCATGACTTCACCGACAATGGCGATATCTCCGCCAAGCTGGCCGAAGCCACCGAGAACGAGCTGAAAGAACTGATCGGCAAAATCGGCGAAAACATGCATGTTCGCCGTGCAGTGCGCTGGGTCAGCCAAGGCCAAATCGGCGCCTACCTGCACACCGGCGTGCCGTACGGCGTCATGGTTGACGTCGAGGGCGACTGCGATGCTGACCTGCTCCGCGATCTCTGCCTGCATGTCACTGCCTTCGCGCCCGCCTACATCACCCCTGCGGACATCCCGGCTGAAGTCATCGCCAAGGAACGCGAAATCGCCGCAGCGCAGGTGGCTGACAAGCCAGCCGCGATCATTGAGAACATCGTCAAAGGCAAAATCAGCAAATGGTACGGCGAAGTCTGCCTGACCAAGCAGCCTTGGATCAACGACAACAAAACCAGCCTGGAAAAGGTCGCCCCGAAAGTCACGGTCAAGCGCTTCCTGCGCTGGCAGGTCGGCGAGGAAATCTGACCCCGGCGGCCGGCCGCCTGGCGAAACACAGCGGCCGGCCCGGAGCATGCTCCTGCCAGCCGCCCACAAACTCTTATTTAACTTCTCGTGACAACTGCGGGCGGCTTTGCCTTCCGCAGTTGTTTTTTTATGCCTATTCCAGCCAGCAAACTGAAAGCCTATCATGAGTCACCCACCACGGTTCCGACGCATTCTCCTGAAACTCAGCGGCGAAATGCTGAAAGGCCCCTCGGGTTACGGCATTGACCCGGCCGCCACGCTCGCCGCCGCCGAGCGCATCCGCGAGGCGGTTGACAGCGGCGCCCAAGTCGCCGCCATCCTCGGCGCCGGCAACTTGTTCCGCGGCCTGGCCGGCAGCCGTTCCGGCATGGACCGCTCCAGCGCCGACAATATCGGCATGCTGGCCACAGCCATGAACGCCCTGGCTATGCGAGACGCCCTCGAAAGCCTTGGCCTGAAAGCCGAAATCCAGTCCGCCTTCGCCATCAACGGCGTCCTGGACCCCTTTGACCAACGCCGCGCCATCAAGCTCCTTGAGGCCGACACGGTCGTGCTTTTTGCCGCCGGCACCGGCCATCCATATTTCACTACTGACACCTGCGCTGCCCTGCGGGCCTGCGAAATCCAGGCGGACGCCGTTTTCAAAGGAACCAAGGTCGATGGCGTCTATTCGGCCGATCCCTTCCGGCATCCTGACGCCACCCGCTATGAACGACTCACCTTCGCCCAAGCCCTGGCCGACCGACTCCAAGTCATGGACTCCACCGCATTCTCACTCTGTCAAGACAATAATCTACCAATTGTCGTCTTTAAATTTGGCGAACCAGGAGTTCTGCGCAATATTATGAAGGGTGATTTAAGCGCGGCGACGCTCGTCAGCGCTTCCCTGTGATATAGCCCTCAAGTTGAAAGGACAGCCATGAACAAGAAGAACAAATCCGACAGCAGCGGCGCTGACATTATCATGGACGATGCGAAGGCAGCCATGCAGCAAGCCATCGATATCATGCAGAAGGACTTCGCCGGCGTTCGCACAGGCAAGGCATCCCCTGCCTTGGTTGACAGCATCATGGTGGAATACTACGGCGGTCAAAACCGCCTCAGAGACATCGCAGCGGTCACCGCCCCAGAGCCGCGCCTGCTGGTCATCCAACCCTGGGACCAAAACGCCATCAAAAGCATCGAAAAAGCCATCATGGCCTCTGATCTCGGCATCAGCCCGGTCAGCGACGGACGCGTCATCCGCCTGCCTATCCCCGAATTGAGCGAAGAACGCCGCACCGAAATGACCAAACTCGTGCGACGGCGCGCTGAAGACGCCCGCGTCGAAATCAGAAATGCACGACGAGACGCTAACGACCTCATCAAAAAAGCACAGAAAAACTCGGAAATCTCCGAGGATGTGATGAAGTCCCTCACTGACCAAGTGCAGAAGCTGACCGACAAAAAGGTCGAAGAGGTCAACAAAATCCTTGAGGACAAAGAAGCAGAACTGATGACAGTCTGAAGAAAAGGGCTTTGTTTAGGGGCGAGGGGCGAGGGGCTTTGTCTAGGGGCGAGGGGCGAGGGGCTTTGTTTAGGGGCGAGGGGCTGAATGCTGAATGCTGAATGCTGAATGCTGAATGCTGAATGCTGAATGATGAATGATGAATGATGAATGATGAGGCGCATTTCATAATTCATAATTCATAATTCACAATTCATAATTCATTATTTATGTGTCACCCTTACA
>JAAZKI010000189.1 GCA_012799905.1 Lentisphaerota bacterium
ACTTGCCCTGAGCGTCGCAGACGTGCAGCGTGGTCGTCTCTTCGGTGTGGAGTCCGGGGACGCGGGCTTCGATTTCGAGGGCGTGGATGCAGGTGTTGCAGGTGAAATTGGTGCCCAGGAAGAGGATATGTCCGCAGTTGCGCATCAGTTTGCCGTAGGGGCTGTCCGGCGACCAGGGCGTTCTGGCTTCCAGGTGGCCAGAGGTGAAGAATTCGGCTTTTGGCCCCAGGGCGACGATGGAGTGAACCGGATGCAGGCTACGGATAGCGCCCGGCCGCCGCCGGAAGACGTTACCGAGAGTTCCGACGGTGGATGGCGTTTCCTGGACGTGAAACACCGGCTGGTCTCGGTTGACGTTGCCGGAGACGGTGGACATCATCAGGGTGCCCTCCGGGCCGAGGATGCGGAGCAGGCAGTCGATGATGGCATCAGCGCCGCCTTCGACTGGCCCGACCCGGCGCAGAGAGGAGTGAACGAGCAGATTCATGCCGGCCTGGAGGCCGAGCTGGCGTAACTGGGATTCGATCAGAGCAATGTCGTGCATGGTGTTTTGGTGCTTGAAAAGGTGAATGAAATGGATTGGCGGACGGGCGTCCAGCCGATGCAGGTGTGATTTATTCGCATTGGTCGAACAGGTCGCGCAGTTCGCGGACGGCCTTTTCTTCCAAAAATTCGATAGTTGGGAGTGTTTTTTGCAGGTAGTCTTGTTCGTCGGCTTTGACGCCGTAGGCGAATTTCATCGCGGATGGTCGTTTGCGGTAGCCGTTGATGATATGGTACTCAGTGGCGCCGGTGGCTTTGATCAGCCAGGGCAGGTCTTGGTTTTTGAATTGTCCTCCGATGGCGATGACGATCTTGAGCCGTCCAGCGGCCTGTTCGATCAATTTCGGGATTTGGTTGTCGCTCCAGCGTCCATAGGGCGGCGGCCCGCCGGTGAAGACGTAGTGGACGCCTAAGTCAGCCGCCTGCTCAAGGGTTCGTTCCGGGGAGCGGACGCTTTCGAAGGCGCGGTGGAGGGTGATTTTTTTGCCTGGGCAGCGTTTGATCAGTTCTCGCATGCGTGGCAGGTCGAGTTCGCCGTCCTGGGTGATGACGCCGAAGATGAATCCATCGGCGCCGGCGTCAAACATAATTTCGGTATCTCTGAGCATGATGTCGAAATCATAGTCAGAGTAGAGGAAGTCACCGGCGCGGGGTCGGATCATAACGAACAGCCCGAGGTCGCTGCCGAGTTTTTTTCGAGTGGCGATGGCCGCCTGGACCAGGCCCAGGCTCGGGGTGAGGGCGCCTTCGGCTGGGCTGACGTAGAGTTCGACGCGGTCAGCGCCGCCTTTCCAGGCAGCAATGGTGTCTTCAACCGTGCGAGCGCCGACTTCAAGTTTGTATTTCATGATTCGTGCTCTTTCTGCTGGACAAAGGCCGGGCGAAGCGGCTCGTTCACCCGGCACTGACGAAAAGTTAGTTGGTTATCGCTGCCGTGGCTGGCGTCACTCCTCGAAGACGATGACTGCCCAGCCCTTGATTTTCGGCACCGTCACTGTGAAGTAGTCATCTTCCTCAGTGAACGGCAGTTTTTCCTTGGACGGCGCCAGATAGACGCTCTTGACTTTGCGGTTGTCCTTGCGCAGCATGACCTTTTGGTTTTCGACCAGGATTGGTTCTTCGATCATGTTGCAGGCAGCGCCGCGGTGCTCTGGCACATAGGCCAGGAAGTAGACCATGCGGCGATTGGCCTGGCTGGTCGCAGTGACGCGGGCAAAGGACGGCGCCCCGGGCGCTCGCAGCAATGGTTTGGGCAGCAGGCGGTTAAGCAGGCTGGAGACGACTTGGCGCATGGGGACGGGGGCGCAATTGCGGTAGGTGGTGAAGACCGGGTGGGAGATGTAGCCCACCTGCTCGGTCGCGGTGACTGCCGGCCGGCCGGTATCCTTGTCCGGCGGCAGATAGACAAAACCGTGTTCGCCGTTCCAGTGTCGGTTGTAATACGGTGCGACAATGGTTCCGAGCACGTCGGCGCCTGGCTTGGCAGCGACTTCAACGCCCTGGTCATAGAAGGTCATCGGCATGTCCGGGAAGCCGGGGCCGAGTTCGGGTTTGGCGGCGAGGAAGGCCGGGTTGAAGTCATCATCCTTGAGATAGTCAA
>JAAZKI010000437.1 GCA_012799905.1 Lentisphaerota bacterium
ACGGATGAACTCCGCCAAATTCTCTTTTCGCTTAGCTCGCATAAAAACCTCATCAATGCCAAAAAGTGTATCACTACAGTTAGTGTATAGTCCCTTTTCTTGAATGCAAATCAAGCCGGAATTTTTTACGGAAATTCTTTATACCCATAGTCGTTTTCAGCTCATCTTCCCCAGGAATTGCCTTTTTGCCAGACATGCCGAAAAACGATAGATGAAGAAACGCGAAGGGGGAGGAAAAGGCCTGCTGCCCTTTCCTCCCCCTTATAAAATCCAACTATGTCTTTTGGGCGGCGCTGCTACAGATGCATGCCGCCGTCGATGGTAATGTCTTCGCCGGTGATGTAGCTCCCGGCTTCTGAAGCGAGTAGCAGGATAAGCCCGGCGCAGTCTTCTGCCGTGCCAAAGCGCCCGGCTGGAATGACTTTTCGGATTTCCTCTGCCTTTTTCGCGTCGGATAGGACAGCGCTGTTGCGGTCCGTAGTAATCACACCTGGCGCGACATTGTTGGCGGTGATTCCGAACGCCGCATTCTCGCGCGCCAGTCCAAGGATGAGGTTTGCCTGCGCGGCCTTGGTGCCGGCGTAAACGACAAGACGCCGAGACGGCCGATGCTGGTTGACGCTCCCGAGCGCGATGATTCGCCCGAAACGCCGCTCCCGCATGCCAGGGAGAAAAGCCTTGACCAGCTCGAATGTGGACTTCACATTAGTGCGATATTCCCGCTCGAATTCTTCTGCGTCAAAGTCCTCCACGGTCATGTAAGCCTGCGCGGAAGCATTCAGCACCAGGATATCCACTGCAACGACAGCTGCAATCAGCTTCTCCAAGCCTTCTGTGGTGGAAATATCAGCGGCGACCGCCTCGCCGGAGAATCCTTTTGCACGGGCTTCAGCGAGGGCTGCGTCTAATTTCTCCGAGGGTTTGCTGGCATGAAAAATCACCTGCGCCCCGGCCTCGGCCAGGAGCATGGCAGCGGCATAGCCAATGCCGCGACTGGAGCCGGTCACCAGCGCACGCTTGCCATGTAGATTGAAAAGTTTCTGCAACATGCTCGCATCCTTTTCTTTGCCGAAGATTATTCCAGAGTCATCTCACAGGAATTTTCCGTGCCGTCCGGATTTTTCCAGCTGAGTTTGTATTTTCCACGGAAACCGCGGAATTGGATCAGGCCGTCTTCTCCGGCTTTGACTGTCTTCTTCGTTTTCCATTCGTGGTGGATCAAATTATTCAGTGCATGAGCAGCCGGCTTGGGTTCCATGTCCAGAGAATAAAGCCCGGAAACAGATGGTTCGCCTGGCGCGCCGCAGCCATCGACCACGTTCCACCAGGTGATTCCCATCATCGGCTTGAGGCTGAACCAGAGGCGGTAAAGATTGCGTGCAATGACCGCCTGAATGATCTGGCCGCGTTCGTCATTGTTGGGCGCAGTAATCGTGATTTCGCTGAGATGAATGGGCAGACCGGCTTTTCCAATCCGTTCCATGGTTTGACGGACAGAAGCAGGCGACTGAACCTCACTCTTGCCGTCAGCAATGTCCAAGCACGCTTGCGGATTGAAGAGGTGCATCTGTGCGCCCATGATGTCAATCCGGCAGCCGCGAGAACGCAGGTCGTTGACCTGGTCCGGATAACATTGCCCCAAGTTGTAATCGTTGATATTGAGCTGGACGTTTTTGGGGAAGGCGTCATCCGAGACTTGGAAAGAACGATACGTATAATCGCCGGGCATGAAACCATAAACGCTCTTGCAGAAATTCGCGCCTGGGACTTGATTTCCGAGTCCGAAATCCGTGGCGCTTTCATTGACGACGTCCCAGCTCATGACACGGTCGCCGTAATGCTCGGCAATGACGCGGATGCGACGCTCCAGCTGCTTGTTCAGTTCATCCACGAAATCTGGAAGAAGCTTCTCGATTTCCGCCGCGCTTTTAGTCATAATATTGGTGCCGTTGCGGGTATCGGTAAGCATCTGCACCAAAATCTCTTTCGGGAGCTTGGCCATCAGCCAGCGAGGATATTGCCACGTCTTATTTCCCCATGTAAGCGTATGACCATGCAGCCGGATTCCCTTCTTTTCGCAAAACTCCACCACCGGATCAGACGGTGGACGACGCCAATGGGCTTCTAACTTAGGTTCTTTGCAATTATTCCAGAATTCAGCCGTATCCCGCTCGTCGGCCTGGAAGCGGTATTTGCCTTCTTCCGGCTCGAACGGCCCCCAATAAAACGCAATGGTGGCGGAATTGAACAAGGTTCCGTAAAGCGCCTTGTATTTTTCATTGCGTTCGTCCGTGCCGAGCTGGTCAAAATTGAAAATATGCGCACCAAAGATAAAGGAATGGGACACCTGCTCGGCCCGTACTTCCGTTCCTGCGGGGAGCCCCGGAATCTTGAAGGCGGCGTCAGCCTTGCGGTTGGCCTCGATGTCACGGTCGATTCGGGCTTGTTCCTTTTCATTCCAAAGGGCACGATAGCCGTCACTCATGTAGCGGAGTTGTTCTTCATAATTCATGGTGAAATAATCCTTCCTCACAGAGAGATGCGATATTCGTTGTAACTATGTTTTGAAAGAGATGTTTTCTGCTTGACTTTGGCGCGTCCAACCGTGATTTCCAGGTTGTAGTCGCCGTAGAAGCCATTCCAGTCAGCCGCGCCGTTTTCATCAGTCTCGACCGTACATTCTGTGTGCCATTCCTGGTTGACTAGGCGGTCGAGCATTTGGAAGGCTGGTTTCTCCTCCATGTCCTTGCTGATCAGTCCGGCGTCAAAGTCGCTTTCCGCGCCGTAGGCTGTTTTATCAACGAAGTTCCACCAGACGATTGACTCCATTCTCTCCTGGCTGAACCAGAGCCGATAAAAATGGCGCAGCAATTTCGCCTGAAATTCCTCGGCTTCTTTACGCGGCAATTCTGCAAAAGTCGGCAAGGAAGTTTCCGTCATGTGGAGTGGAATCCCAAGCCGAGCGTACTGGTCAAGCACACGGAATTGATGGACGGGATCAAAGTAGCAATGACTCACTTTTCCGACGCCCATGTTTTCAAGCGCACCGAACATGTGGAACTGGATGCCGATTCCGCCGAGACGCACGCCGCGGTCAAGCAGGCTTTTGCAGAGCAGATACACCGGCGAATTGTCATAGTGAAATGGCTGGTAAGCAATGTAGTGGCCGTCGTTGTAGCAGAGTTCGACGTAGTTCGGGAAATACTTCTCCGCGAGCTTAAACACCTGGTACACGTAATCCTGCGGAACGACGGACCACGCGACGCGCGGGTGGAACCAGCGGGGATACGAAAACGCCTCGTTCACAGCATCCCAAAGCGTGACCTTTTCGCCGTAACGCTCCGCCAGCTGAGCAATGCGTTTCTCCAAAAGAACCATCAGCTCTTTCGAGTTTTGCGGAAGCCAGGCAGGAACAAAGTTGTCGCAAAAAAGCCAATGCCCTTTGGGCCGGATACCGTTTTCGAGGCACCAATCCACCGCCAGATCAGTCGGCGGACGGCGTGCGATGGGAGGACTGTTTTTGCTGTAGCGGAGCTTCCCGGGTTCACGCTCCAGCGTGTCCCAGTAAAATGGCAACGTAGCGGTATTGAAGACTTTTTTGAACAGCTTCTCGTACAAATCATTCTGCTTTTTCGTCGGAAAATCACAGAGCTTGAAGAGGTTGCTGCCGAACAGGAATTCGTGCTTCGTTTGCGTGAATTTAAGTTTTGCGTTCTGGATTGGCTTGCCTTCGGGATCGGAGAGGACAAAGCGTCCCCAGCCCTTGCGGTGACGCTGGATGTCAAGTTCAATACGCTCTTCAATGCCGCCGCGTGGGAAATCCATGTCACGGGTGACGGAATCCATTAATTCACGTGCATTCATTTTTCGATTTCTCCGGTTAGAAATATCCGCCTTTGTCGATGATCTCTGAAATCGTGTCGCCTTGGCGCACCCATGAAAAGATATCGATTTCATTGCGTTCAATGCCTTCAGCGCGGAGCAAGACGTCGTATGCGATTTCACGGGGAACGCACACCACGCCGTCAATGTCGCCGAAAATGATGTCGCCGGGGCGAACCGTGACCTTGCCGACTTTGATCGGCACTTGATAATGCGTAATCATGCAACGCCCAAGCGAACCGTTGCTGGTGCGGTATTTATAGAAAACGGGGAAATCCTGTTCGAGAATCTGCTTGGTGTCGCGGATGCCGCCTGCAATTACGGCGCCGCGGATGCCCTTGGAGAGGGCGGTGGCAGTCATAACACCGCCCCAGAGAGAGGCTTCGGTGTCCTCAGAGGTGTCCCAGACGACTACGCCCTCGGGCTTCATGTCATCCAGCATCTGGGCGCGGAACGTCATCTCGCCCTCGATCATCACGTTAGGGGCGCTTTTCACGGTGAACGCCTCGCCGCAGACCACCATCTCATCGCGCAGCGGCATGATGGAGGAAGGGAGATTCTGGTTCAACAGGCACAGTTCACGCATGACGTCGTTGATGCATCCGGTGTAGAGCTTTTCGTAACGCTCGCAGAGTTCCTTGATTGGAATGGGAATCTCGTTGGTCGGAATATGCTGACGGGTCGCAATCAGACGGTCCAGCTTCATCAGGCCGGCTTCTTTGGCACGAGTTCGCATGTCTTGAAGAGAGGGCATGGCAGAATCCTTTCTTTGATCTTGGTTTAAGGGATGACGATGTCGAGTTCGTTTTTGTGCTGTTTATCCAGGTGGAATGTTGTCGTGACAGTCCTGTCGCCAGCGCTGGCAATCAGCTCGTATTCTCCGTAGAAGCCTTTGAACATGAGACTGCTGGAGTCTCCGCTGTCAAGGGACAGGCAAGTGCGCCAAGTCTTTTCAAAAAGCTCCTTGAGGACGAAGTAAGATGGCTTGGGCGTGAAATCGTGACGAATCAGACCGCCGTGGTAATAGTTTTCCCCGGCTTTCATGTCGCCCGGAATCGTGCCGTGCGCAAAACCGTCCACGAGATTCCAGTACAGGATTGCTTCCATGGCCGGGTGGCTAAACCATATACGGTACAGATTTTTCAGGATTTCCGCCTGGATTTCCTCGTCTTCTGCGGTCCAGCGGTAGGCAGGTATAGTCAATTCCGTAATCTGGATAGGGCGGCCGAGCTTTGCATAGCAATCAAGCACGTCAAAAATGCGTTCCGGATCATAGAATTGAGCAGTTTGCGCCGCCTCTTCCTCTGCCCGGTAGAACATGTGAAACTGCATTCCAATAGAATCAATGCGTGAGCCTTTAGCAAGAGCGCGTTCAATCTGCATATAGTACGGGCTGCGGTTTCCATAGAAGTGGGCGCTGTCCCAGATACGGCTGTGGGCTTCGTTGATGATCAAGCGGTTAGTGTGAAAATATCGCTGTGCGGTTGCAAAGCTCCATTCGACGAAATCAGGTTCGCTGTAGAATGGAAACTTATGATTGTAGCCCCACCAAGTTTCGTTAGTCACTTCCCAATCAGGAATCCGCTGTGAATACCGTTCTGCTAGTTCACGGAAACGCTTGTCGAGCAGTTGCTTCTCCGCCGCAATTTCTCGCGGCACCCACTTCGGCACAAAAGAGCAGTAGTTAAGACAATGCGCCTTGGGCTGGATGTTGTTCGCTTCGCAGTATTCGAGGCAGAGGTCTGGCGCGGGGCGGCGATAGACTTTCGGGCTGTCCTTGGCAAAGCGCGGCTTGCCCTGCTCAGGCTCCAAGTCGCTCCAATAGAACGGCAGCGTAGCGATGTTAAAAGCCTCTGCAAATAGCCTTTTGTATTCGTCGTTTTGTTCCTTTGCCTTGAATTCATCCAACATGAAGAGATTCGCGCCGTATTTGAAGTCATGCGTCTTCTGCCTTACTTCTACGTGCACGTCTCGCAGCGGCTGCTTGTCCGGAGTCGAGAAACGGAGCGTGGCGAATCCTTTGCGGTACATCTCAATGCCATGCTCAATCCGATCCTCCATATAAGCACGTTTACGCTCAAAAGGCGCCAAGACTTGCTTACGTTCCATTTTTCTACCTCCGGTGTTTTTTCCTCTTGAAAAACTCATTTTTTCCTGCGAATCACGACAAATCCGTTCGCATCCAGAGTCAGACCGTTTTCCTTTTTCGTGAATCCGCGCTCCAGGAGCATGTCGCCTTCAGCGAATCCGGCGAAATCGTCACAACGCACTGCTTGTTTTTCATTGCTGAGATTGACAGCGCAGAAAACTTCCTCGTCACTGGCAGAACGGACAATTGCAGCGACGCTTGCTTTCCGGTCATGCGCAACCCAGCGCGTTACCCCGTAAAGAATCGCCTTCTCAGTGCGATGGATTTCGGCAAGACGGCGCAAAAATGCCATTCGTTCGGACGGATCACGGCTGCGGTCAATCGTGAATTGTCCCTTCAATCCGAAAATGCTGTGACGTGAAGTATCCTTGTATTCGCAGCCGTTATATATAAACGGCACGCCGTCAATGCAATAGCACAGCACCAAGGCGGCCTCGCACTTAGGCGAACTGATCTTCTCGACCCGGTTGTAGTACATATCATTGGCAGTATCATGATGCTCAATGCACCGGAGGCTCATGCCATTTTCAGCGGCAGCGTGCTCGTTCTTCCAGACCATTTCCAGCGCATGCGTCGGCATTCCATAAACAAATATATCGCGCATGGTGTACATCACCCACCATTGCGAATAGTTGATGTCAAAAGCTTCTAACTGGTCTTCAGGACGAGACATAATCTCGTGCTCATTGAGCATCAAAAAGTCCGGACGGATTTTTTTGATTCGGCGGACGCCTTCAACCCAAAAGTCCAGTGGGACAGACCCGCCGCAATCGCAGCGATAGCCGTCAATGCCGCACTCGGTGACAAAGTAGAGCATATTTTCCCAAAGATGCTCACGCAGCTCCGGCGCATCAAAATCAATCGTACAGAAATTATAGCTGTTCAGGACGGGCTTCCCGTCCACGTCATGCTTGACGAACTGCGGGAATTTCTTACCGAAGGTCGGCCCGGCGTGCATGTAGATCAAGTCCATCATCACCTTCAGGTTCAATTTATGCGCCGCTTTTACAAAGGACTTGAAGTCTTCCATCGTTCCATATTCCGGATCGATTTTGAAATAATCCATCACGCGGTACGGATTGCGCGGATTCATGCAGCCGGAACGCCGCTGACGAGTGCTCCAATACTCCTGGGTAGGGTCATCGTCAGATTCCGTGAATGGACACAGGTACACGATATCCGCGCCGGTCGCAGCGACATCCGGAAGATATGTTTCAGCGGCGGCAATCGTTCCCTCCTTCGTAAATACCCGAAGGTTGATCTGGTAAATGACTGCTTTTCGCACCGCGTCCGAGGCTTCTTTGACTCTCATCGTGTCTCCTTTTTGACTCCTTAGGACCACAAGCGGTCATTCGCCCATTCCTTGTCCCATTGCTCGGTAGACTCCCAGGCAACCGGGAAGTCCTTGTGGAGCTTCTGCGCGATCAGCTCCTCGTTAAGTTCGTCAATGCCAAGACCCGGTTTATCAGGGACTTGAATGAAGCCGTCTTCGATTTTCAGTGCGGGCTTAATCAGGTCCGCCCACCACGGAACATCCACCGAATGAACTTCCAGCGACATGAAATTCCGCGTCGCCGCGGCCACATGCACCGCAGCCATGCACGCAATCGGGCTTTCCGCCATGTGGATAGACATCTGGACGCCGTATTCTTCAGCCAAATCGCCGATCTTTTTGGTTTCCATGATGCCGCCCGCAGTCAACACGTCCGGATGGACAACTGCCAGGGCGCCGGACTGGAAAAGCGGCAGGAAGGATTCCTTCAGGTACATGTCCTCTCCAGTGCCGACCGGGGTGGTAGTAGAATTCGCCAGGCGCACATACTGATCCGTCATTTGCCAGGGAACCGGGTCTTCCATCCAGGCCAGATTAAATTTTTCCAGGCGTTTCGCCAGTTTGATGCAGTCTTCCAAAGGGATGTGCCCCAGGTGGTCGATTGCAATCGGAATTTCATATCCGGTGACCGCACGGCAGTCAGCCATGTATTTTTCCAGGTAATCCAGTCCTTTTTCGGTAATATGGATGCCAGTGAAAGGATGCGCCGTATTGAAAAGGTCGTAGGCTTCTCCGCGCATGGCGCGTGGGTCAATCGAGCCGGTTGGCGTGGAAAAAACCGTCTGTTTGTATTCGCGCATTTTCTCCAAAAAGCCCATTGGGGCGCTCAGCGCGCCGGGAATGTCCATCAGCAACTCAATGCCAAGGTCCATTTTGAGAAAAGTATAGCCCTGCTCCATGCGTTCCTTGAGCGCCTTGCCCATGTCACGCCCGCCGCCCTCGGAATCCGTGTCGCAATAGATGCGGATGCGGTCGCGGAACTTGCCGCCAAGCATTTGCCATACGGGAACGCCCCAGGCTTTCCCGGCAATGTCCCACAAGGCGACCTCAATGCCGCAAACTCCACCCGCCTGACGAGAATGACCGCCGAATTGCTTGATGCGACGGAAAATCTTTTCGACGTTGCACGGATTCTCTCCCAAAATACGGCTCTTGAGCATGGCCGCATACGTCCGGCTGGAAGCATCGCGGATTTCCCCGTAGCCGACCAGTCCCTGGTTGGTGTAAATCTTGAGCAGGGTGCAGCGCTTGGGTGCGCCATCAATGTCGGCAAAGCGCATGTCAGTGATTTTCAGGCTGGACGGATCGATTTTCATGACGCTACTCCTCGTTAGGTGCTTGCTCTATGCTACATTCATCAATGGCCTTTCGGAGGATGCTGACGAGCTTTGCCAGCTTCGGGGCGCTGAAATCCTCCGCACTTCCAATCAGTGTAAACGCTGCTTCGACAACAGCGCCGCCATCGCCGTACAGCGGCATGGACAACGCTGCAATATTCCAGCGGTTCTTGCGCAAATTCAAGGCATAGCCTTTTTCTCGGACTTCCGCGATTCCCTTAAACAGCAGCTCTGGATTGCTCTTCTCCGGAATGTCTGCGTCACATTCCTGCACCAGTTTGCGCAGGGTCTCCTCGGACTCCAAGCAAAGCAGAGCAGCGCCGACCGAGCCCTCGATCAGCGGGAAAGTGGAACCCGGCTGCCCGGTCAACGCGACTGGGCCTGGCGCCTCGGCGCGATAGAGGGTCAGCTGCTCACGGTCGCGCCGAATCGAAACCTTGCAGGCAAGATGATGTTCCTGAGAAAGGCGCGTAATCGCTTTTTTCGCGTGCTCAAGCTTCCGTAGTTGCGCCCGAAAATGAACCAGCAGCGGCAGCAAACCAGAGGAAAGTGCGTAATACCCGCCCTCCTCCTTGCGAACCCAATCGTATTCCCGCAGCGTGTTGAGAATGCGGTAAGTGGTGCTCATAGTAATGCCCAGCTCGCGGCTGAGCTCAGCCTGGGTGGCTTTATGATGGCAAAGAAAACGAAGCAAATGCACCGTCTTCTCAACTGCGGGAATTTTATTCATATTTGAACCTCGCATGTTCATATTTGAACACTAAGGAATATAGTACGGCTCATGAGGTTGTCAAACCAAAAACAGGGAAAGACCTGGGAATCGTTCACCGATTGATATTCGAAGCTCCGGCAAGCTACGGAGTTCAGCACTCAGGATAAGACACTTCAGTGGACAGTGGACAATGGACGCCAGTGGACATTAATGGACATCAGTAGACGATGGACTGTGGACTGAAGTGGACATTAGTGGAGAGTGGACGTGGACGGGCGTGGCCTGAGGCGCGAAGACACGTGTCCTCCACAGGCTCCCGGTCGGCAGAAATGGATCAAGCTTACAGTCATACCACTTTGCGCCGTAAGCGCTTAACCATGCTTAACCCCTGGCTTCAGCCTGGGGATAGGTGCGCCCCAAGACTGGTGCCCAGTATGGGCACTATCAGACGTCTACCAGCACAATCACTGCGCCAAATCTCTCTTTCTGTCAAAGGATTTCGCACATTAACTATTTCTTCAGCGCAAAGACACGCCCAGTCATATCGCTGATGTAGATGGCATCGTTGGCAATTACGCATTTTGTCAGCAATGGCGCCCCGAGATTGATTTTTTTAAGGACTGTGCCGTCTGCCAACGCAATGTTGTAGAGGCACCCGTCATTCGCCGGCACCCAGGCTGTATTTCCATCCAGTGTGACTGTAGCAGTTACTGCCGGTGGCTTACCCGTGACATAATCCGCAGTAGTAACCAGCGCGTTGCCTGGCTTGAAACGCCACTTTCCGATGAGGTCGTTCTTGTTGAATGCCACCAGGCCGCTGTTACCGGAGCCGACTAACAGCAAGCCACCGGGGGCCGGTACTGGCGCACCCGAATAGTTGTAGCAGTTGCTCTGCCTGGTAGATGATATTTTTGTACCGTCGGCAAGTGACAACTTGAGCATTTCATTATTATTTCCAACAACAAATACATTTTGGTCATCCACGGTTGCCGTGCCGTTTAAGAACAGTGATTTATACAGCCAACGAACCTTGCCAGTCTTGATTTCGTGGCGGTAAAGTCCATTGAGCCGAGATATTACCAGCACTGTCGAGTCCCCAACCAGGCATAGCCTGTCCTCGGCAGGGGTTCGTTCCTCGATTTGCCAAGCCGTGTTGCGCCAAATAACTTCGCCAGTGGAGGCGTTAATTCCGCGCAAATGCCTGCCATATCCGCCAACCACAATGCCGTTTTCGTAAACAATCCCCGAGGCGGACGGGCTGACAATATTCGGGTCTGAGTCGTTCTTCCATACTTGCCTGCCGGTGGCAACATCGAGGGCATGTATGTTGGCGCGAGTGTCGATGGCAAAGATGCGTTTGCCGTCTGTGGCGATATTATTGCGTATGCCATAGCGAGTCTTGGCATGCCAGAGCAATTTGCCGTCAGCGGGGTTCAATGCGCAGACACCGCCATTTTCAGAGTTGGCATCGTCAGAAAGCGCGATATAGAGACGCCCATTGGCCAGGAGCGGTTCCGCCAAGGCCGTTTCACCGGGGAGCGCGGCAGCCCATTTCAATGAGCTTGCGTCTGCCTTGAACTCGACCTCATTCTCAAGAACCTTGCCGCATTTTGTCGTGGCAACCACTTTGCAAATCCCGCTGTCTGCCGCATTTGCCTGACCAGTCCAAGCCATCCAGCCGCTTGCCTGCAAGGCGATTGTTTCGCCGCCAATTGTCGCATTGACTGAAACGATGTCATCGCCGCCATTGTAGGCGACAACGCTGATTTGTATTTTGCCATCGCTACTCATTGCAACGGAATTGCCAGCTGGCGAAGCAACGGCTAAATGATTCTTCAGATTCCAGTATATGATTTTGCTTGTGCTGCTGTTCGGGGAAAGCTGAATTAGCCGGAGACTATGTCCAAAGGCGCCAGCGCTCCCTTTGTTTGGTGTAGCCACGCAATAGGCTTTGCGACCGGATGCATAGTTTTTGACAATGTTCATATGCTTGTGAGCATAGATGATTGCTGCGAACTTTTCAGCATCCAAGTCGATATCGCCGGAATTGGATTTAACCTTATATCCAACTAAATCGGGAATATCATGGCAAACCAGCACCTTGCTATAGTTGGGATAACGTGCACAGAGTTTTTTCAGATAGTCGCCAAAGTCCAGCATACTATATAGAAGCGGCGCACCCCAGCTATTGTAAATTGGAGCGACTACAAAAAGCATTTCGCCATAGATAAACGACGACCACCATGGGCCGAGGGTATGCAAGTACGGGCATTTGCTGCCGCCAGCCCATTTGCCGCGGAAATCGGTGTCATGGTTTCCGCAGCAGTAGACTACTGGTATTCCTAAAGTTGCAGCATTGACTTTGTCTCGGTGAACCTCCAGGCATTTTACATTCTGGCTGGCGATATCCCCTGCCAGAATAAAGAGCGAAGTCTCTGGATGGGATGCCATGATGTCCCGTACGCCTTCGAGATAGTCCAAATTGTCAGATTCAACATCTCCGGTATGAATGATGGTGAGTGGCAGTGATGGCTTCCGTGCGGGCATCATCTCGAACTCGAAACGGCTCTTGCCGGAAACGAGCTGCCAGAATTGCGCGACATCGGCAGTATATTCATCCGTACGCTGGACAAAGACCGCCCAAGTGCGGCCGTCAAGAGAGAGCTTAAACTCGCCTTGTTCGTCGGTCATGGCGAAATTATATCCGTCGCTGACCAGCATTCCCGGAATGCCTTTCTGCGCGCCGTTTTCCTTAACCCAAACCTTGCCGGTTACATCACGCGCAAACAGCGAGGTAACACTTCCAAGCATCAAAAATAAAAACAATTTTTTCATCATGCACCTTAGGGTATGTAAAAATTAACTTTTACAAATCCGGTCTTCTGTCGCTTCAGAGCTTGAATTTTGGTGGAATGCCGCGATGCGGCGGAAAGATCAAAGCCCCAGGGCAAGCATCAATCACAACCGGGACGGTTGCGCTACTTTTTAAACCGCAAGCCATCCCCATCCGTCTGAGCAGCACCCCTATAAAAAAAAGTTCGTGCCTTTTCGTGTGGTTCGTGGTTAAAAAATCCTGTTTGGACGCGGTCTAATTACATCTTTTGCGCAGAAAGAATCTTCCAACAAGGATTTCCTGGGCGGAAACATTATTTGTTGCTGCCAGATAAATCTGGCCATCACGCGAAAAGTCCGTCGTTCCGAGCGAGATTAGGGTATAGCGTTGATTGCTCAAAGCCTCTGCCATAATCGGAATTTCGGTTTTGACCGCAAAGTTGGTGCCGTAGGCATAGACGCCGCCGATAGCGACTTTGCCTTCGGGCGACGTTACCGCATCTGGGAAGCGCGCTTCAAAAAGAATCTCCCATTCCCCGGTATTGAGCAGAGTGGGCAGATCAATGCGCATGGCCCAAATATAATTTTTCATCGCCAGACGGACTGCCGTCCCCTCCGGTAATTTATAATCCGCAACGGCCGTCTGACCACTGACAACAGCATATCGCGCCTGCGGGATAATCACCAGGTGCTCGAATGGGCTCCCCTCCAGTTCCACAGGCAGCTTGATGTGCTTGGGTTCGGGGGCAAGATAGCCAGCTAATGTCTCCAAGTGCTTTTGATATGTCTTCCCCAACGAGGTGTAAAAGCCCTTCCAGCCGGGTGTCCGCGGGGTAGACGCAAGCCTGGCCCCGATGCCGGCATGAGTGGCAGCAATCCACTCGGGGGATGCCACAGGCGGACTTCCAGTGAGCTTTGCCAACACGGTATGCTCATGCCGCCAAAGCCGAGTCCAATCCATCACCAGCCGCATCATCGCAACTCTGCGGGCCTCGGGCGTCTCCGGCTCGACTGCAGCCTCGGCCTCCGCAATCAGCGTTTCGCCTTGTAACAACTGCTTTGGCGGAAGCCAATGTGAGGTGTCAAATTGGTAGCAGGTAATCGGCAGCGTCGACGATTGTCCGAGCTGGTCATAGAGCCGCGACAACTCGAACATAGGCTTGGCGGCAAGGCCATAGTATTCCTTGAAAAACTGCCTGCGGTATGCAGTCTCATCAATCTCCGGGTTAAATAATGTCTTGCAGCTCAAGTTGTCGCGGTACACGGCAAACCATCCGAAATCGCCGGCATTGTTGTAGTCCTGGACGAAATTGTATTTCACGCCCAATTGCTTGAAAATTTGCATATTCCGAGGAATTGCAGTCAGCGACGGATGCGCCAGCCCACAGTTGGTGAAGTTTGGGGTATAATGCCAGACACCGACATTCTCGCTCACTTCGCACCAGCCTTTCAACCACTCAAGGAACGTGGCATTACTGGGGTGGTCGAGAGCCTGGGCGGCATTGGCCTCAATCAGGCAAACCCGCACCCGGATATACTTGGAAGGGCGAACGGTCTTGGGCGGCGGCAGCGTGTACTGGTATGCGAAAGTCTCGAGCATCATCCCCGGGAATTCCTCCTGGAGCAACTCGGCAACTTTGTTCACAAAGGCAATATTCAAGTCAGCTTGATTGCCCAGACGGCTTTCTTCTGCTTGACAGTTCGAGCACTGGCAGTAGTTCGTGTTGTCATTCTGGGTCAGATTCACACAGCTATACTTTTTCCCTTGGCGCCGCAAGAGCTTGGCGATATTTGCAGCGGCAGCGAGAGCAACTTCCGGATTCGTTTGGCAGGGCTGCCCCTCGGAGGCGCCCAGCCGGCGACCATCACGCAGCGCAAAATATTCGGGCTTCGAGCCAGGAAAGACTTCGTCCGCGCCATAGAAGTCGCGGTGCGATTTGAAAAATGCCTCATCCGGCACAAAACGCTCGGCAGTATGGGATACGGCAGCGAGCGTACTGGCGTAGAATGTCCCGCCTTCCTCAGGCTTCATGATCCCGCTGTTGGTGAGTTTTTTAGAATTGAAGTAGTTGGTCCAGTTGCCGTAATGAGAGGCAGAAGTGACTGACCGTTCGGCAAATGCGGGTGCTTTGGTGACGGCGAAAGGCTCGAGTTCCAGCTGTTGCAACGCCGGGACAGTCTCATCGTTGGCGCCCCAGAACCGCACTCCACAATACTGTTCGAGAAATTGGTACACCGCATAGAGCGGCCCATGCTGAGGATGCCCGGTCAGAACCAACTCGCCGGCAGGTGTCAGCAACATCGAAAATTCACCGGGTGAATAACTGCTTGCCTCTCGCCCCAGCAGCTTACTGCTCTGTCGGCACCAGCCGATATAAATCACAGGGGCGACGGCATCCGTATTTTCGGTAACGACCTCGTACTCGCCGAGACCCATTTTCCTGAGATAGCTCGACAACTCGCTTGCTGCAAGATGCTCTTGTGGCGTAGCCAGTTTGGGGATAACAAGAGGTCGAGTATCCCCAGAGGATAAAAGGACAGGAGAAGCAAACATACCAAGACAAAGTAGAAAGCAAACTACTGAAAAAACCTTGGACATCGAAAATAAATACCTTACAGATTCGGATTAAAAATCTCCTCAACCACATTTTTGGGTGGTGGAATAAACCAATAACTTTGTTTCTCAAGGGAAGCATGACCATCGCAAAAAAGCAGCGCTGCCCCCTCGTTATGAGGACCTTTCCGAATCGCTGTATAGCTGCCAGTATTCTGCATAGCGGTGCTATTCCAATTCCAATGTGGACGGAAAAAATACTGATAAGTCTGATTGCCGTCCTCAACTAAATTACACAATAAAACCACTTTCGAGCTTGGTTTCTTGATGCTATCTATAAAACGAGAGGACGATGCGCCGTTGAACAACACCAGTCCATTGAACAACTGGCCACAAACCATCTTATAAGTCGCATGAGGACTGTAGACCAGACTCGGGCATTCGATGTCCTTCCAGCGGACTTGGGCATTGTAGGTGCCGCCATTGAGCTGTGTCCAAAGACTCTTGACCTGCCCTCCCGTAGCATCATAACTCGTAAGACCCGCCCAGTTAGTCGTTTCCGCGCAGGTGCCATTATATAATATATAGGGATATCTCCCTTCGTTCTCATCGGTATACATGGCATACCCTAAACCAAGGGTCTTCTTATTGTTGACACAAGAAATCGCACGTGCCTTTTCACGCGCCTTGCTTAACGCCGGCAAAAGCATGCTAGCTAAAATCGCAATAATCGCGATCACCACCAAAAGCTCAATTAAAGTAAATAATTTCCTCATGATTTTCTCCTGCGTTTCCGCCTCAGTTTTACTGTACCTCCACAACCACAACAAAAATTAATCAGTTTACTATCATTGAGTTAATTGATTTAGTGATAGTTTATTTAATATAACTGAATTCCTGGTCAATGACAATACGCAATATGCAGTATTTTATTGACAATTTGCATGAAACCTTGAAATGAGCAGATATATTATCCCCGGGCATCCAGCCTCAAATAAAATCAGCTATTCACACACCAGAGTAATTTTTTCAGGAGCACTAAGATGCACGAAAAGAAGTATGCGCGAAGAAGCCTTGTGGACTATGAATCCATCAGATTGCCGGTATATATCCGGGAGGTTGGGTACAAGACTTACGAAGATGGCGATATTCAGGATGCTCCACCCCAGCGTCATTCTTTCTTTGAAATGCTGTGGTGCTCCAAGGGCGTAGGTGAAATCCATCTGTATAAAGAGCCGTTCCTAATAAAAAGCAACGACGTCTTTTTCTATTTCCCCAAAGAACGGCACTACTTTGTTTCGCTTTCAGATGGGTGGCAACTCTACTGGCTGACATTCGATGGCCCGGCTGCCTATTCCTTCTTCACAGCCTACCAGTATCCGCGCAAAATGCACTCAAAAGCGGAATTCCCGTATCAGTGTTTCGAGGAAATCATGAATACCATCGGTTCGAACGATCCGCTGATTTTTCGCGGAATGCTGTCAAAACTATGCAATTTGCTGGCACTCGCCGGGGCTGATTTCTCATACGAAAGTAATTATTTGGCCAGAGTCGGACACCAACTGCTCCTGGAAAACATAAGCAATCCTCTACTGACAGTCAATTACCTGGCCCAGCGCCTTCGCGTCCATCGTACGACGTTTGAAGCCGCTTTCAAAAGTGGCATCGGTTTTACCCCAGGCTCTGAAATCAGACATCGGCGGAACCTGTTGGCACAAGAACTTTTGCGCCATACTCATCTCACCATTAATGAAATTTCACAGCGTTGCGGTTTTAATGACACCAGTTCATTTTGCCGATTTTTTCAAAAGCATAATAAAGTCTCCCCCCTGCAATACCGTAAAACATTATTAAACACACCGCAACAATAAAAAAGTTTGTGGATGAAATTTAGAGAAATCATCCGTAACCTTTTTCGGGTTTTCTGCTACCGAGCGGGAATAATGTTGTGCTAGCTTCGCGGATTTCGAGTTTTTCATTCCCTATCAGGAATAGAAATCATAATCGGTCACGCATTGATAGCGGCGAGCCCAACAGCATGTTTTCAGCGCCAATTGTAGCACCTCGTAGAAGCACCACAGAAATTTGGGTTCTTCCGGTGTTTTGGGAAAAAATCCACTTCGCGCATACGCAACAATTTGCACCGCATGCATTTAACCATGCGGCTCGAATGGCACGGACAACTGCGCCAATCGTGCCTCGATGCCTCTCTGAATCTTATCATATACCTCGGCAGGATATTTTTTCGATAATTTCTCTTTGAGTTTTGTCGCCTCCACTGTAATTTTCCTGCTCAATTTTGCCAGTTCCAAATCAATCACCTTTTCCGAAATTCCCACCTTCTGCCCCATGCGGACGAATTTTCCGCGTGTTATCCAGCGGAAGTTGTATTCCTTTTCAATCTTCATCGCCAGTCTTGCCGCAAGATTGGGATAGACGGTCGTGGAAAGCAGGTCGTATGCGGGGGCAAGTTCGGGCTTGCCTTCCCTGTAGATGACCGAGAAGTTCTTTGCATGGGCATCGCCATTGCCAATCAGAAAACAGAATATGATCTGGTCAAGGAAGGCGATGGTGTCAGCTGCCGAGAGTTCCATCCTTCGCATCAGGTCAAAGCATCTTGGAAGTCCGGGGCCTCCCTCGGATTCATATTTGACCTTTGGATCAACCCCAAGCAATTGGCAGAAATCCTCCTGGTGAAGTCGCCGCCAGTAGCCATCGACTTTCTCGCGGTCATAGCGTGCCACCACATAATACGGGATACCCTGTATCTCAAGAATGTCGCATTCCGCGACGCGAAGTCCACAGGCTTTGGCAAGTTTCATGCAGAAGCACTCGTTGAATACGCTTTCAGGGAAACGCTCGATGCCAGGCTTGATAATATGCGTCGATGGCGTCCCGTTAAGTGGCAAAAGGATTTGTCCTTTGTCAACGCAGGCAACAAGTTTGTCCTGCGCACCTGCTCCCGATATGCGAAAATCCTTTGCCCCGATGTTGAGCGGACGTACTGCAAGATGAGTCAGCACATCGTTCGCCTCGTCATTTGACAAAGGACGGTATATCGGCTTCACCTGTTCTGCAGGCGTCCTGTCTGAAGTGAACAGGGCAACCGCGCCAGCGCAGTCCTCACCAATCGCCTGGAGAAGCCCAAAAATATTCTCGGGGGACAGTCCAAGAATCTCCGCGATTCTTACGCGCACGCCCTCATCAGGAAGAAGATTGGAGAAGAAGGGAACGATGGCCTCTTCAGGATAATACTCATCACAGAGCGGCAGGGAAAAGGAAAGCGGTTCTGGATTGGTCTGGGCAATGTATTCCGGGTCATAACGAAATGACAGCCGCCCGTCATCCGATGACAATATGCCAGCTTTCCGCCCGTGCAGATAGACATTTAGCATTGGCATCAATCATTCTCCCAGCGGTTGAAGATGTACAGACCAAGCCCAAGCGCATTCAGGACATCCAGAAGTTTCTGGACTTGAACCGTCCCTTTGCCATTCTCCAGGTCGGAAATGAAACGCGTCCCCACAGAGGCAAGTCCCGCCAGAACCGCCTGCGAGACACGCTGCTTTTTTCTTGTTGTCCGTATCAGCGCACCGATTTCAGCCGCCGTCTGCAATTTCACCTTTGCCATATTTACTCCTTTATTTCTGTTACCGAGCGGGAATAATGTAGCGCTGCTTTCTCGGATTTCAAACTTTTCATTCCCCATCGGGAATAGAAATCGGGTTCTTTGAAAAAAGAACCACTTTCACATACGCAACATTTCGCGCCGCATGCGGTAACCATACGACGCGAATGGCATGGACGAGGGATTTTCCGTCCGTCCGACCTCTCAGACCGAAGCCTGACGCCCTCCTGCACTCTACGCATCCCGTCCTCTGCCCTCGTCTACGGCAGATTTTTCAGGTCTTCAATATCCCTGGATCGGCCAGAGGCGTTTTTAATTTTTTTCAACCATTCCAGGCTGACAATTTTCGTTCCCTGATAATTTTCCGCCGTATCGAACAATTCTTCCGTCGGTATTTCAGGAAAGCCTGGAATAAAGTCAAAAATATCCAGGTAGCCAAGGTCAGTCTTCACCATCATCAGGTGGTTGCTCTTCAGGTATTTCTGGTTTACCGGTATTTCCTTTTCGTATCCGGTATCTGGATCAAGCTCGTTGCTAATCCAACAGGCATGGATTTCTTGAAGGGCCTGGAATAACTTCTGCTCTGAAGCCGCTGTCCTCAAAAAAACGATAGCCACGTCTTCAGTTGCGCTGATAAAACCGTAATAACACACAGCATGCCCGCCAATGACAACAAACGGAACACCATATTCTTTAAGGTGCTTGAATATCGTTGATTTTGCTCCAGCTTCCATCCTCAAAGGATACCCTCCGCTTCTGGTGATTCCGACGGTGAAAATGTTCCCAACCTCTTTCCGACATCATCGCGAACGCGGTTTCCTGCAGACGGAAAAAACGCTCCATGCGCTCTTCGGCTGTCAGCTGCCAGCATTCTTGCCGGCGTCTTCTTAATACTGCTTCTTCATCCGACATGGCTACCTCATAGTACAAACGTGCGCTACTGTCAACAACGTAATATATGGCCGCCAAACTTCAAGAAAACCTCATAGCGGCAGAAACGCGAAAAGCGTAAAAAAACGCAAAGGGGGAGGAAAAGGCTGCTGCCCTTTCCTCCCCCTTCATAAAACTCAACTATGACTTTCGCCTACTTGCGTCTTCGCAGGCAGTAATCGCAGAGAAACACGGTTGCTGCCTGGGCGGCATTGAGGGATTCCGCCTCACCTGGCATGGGGATAGTCACCGCAGTTCCCAATTCCGGTGCGCT
>JAAZKI010000452.1 GCA_012799905.1 Lentisphaerota bacterium
CTCACCTATAAGCTCCCGACCCTGGACCTGCTTGACCCGGACAATGATTCCAAGCACTCTGGCGCCAATGCCCGGGAAATCGAACGCAACAAGGCCATTTTGCAGAGCACGCTGGATAATTTCAAAATCGAGGCCACTGTCCTCAACGCGATTTCCGGCCCCCAGGTGACGCTGTTCGAAATTTCTCCGGCGCCAGGCGTCCACGTCAACCGCATCAGCAACCTGGAGAACAACATCTGCATGGACCTCCAGGCGCCGAGTGTCCGCATTCTCGCCCCCATCCCCGGTAAAAACCTGGTTGGCATCGAAGTTCCCAATCAGAACCGCACCATAGTTACGGTTCGCAACCTAATGCAGACCAAGCCCTGGGAAATGGCCAAGGAGAAGATTCCCCTGCTGCTCGGCAAGAACATCAGCGGCCGCACCATTATTCTTGACCTGGCGCGCGCCCCGCACCTGCTCATCGCCGGCGCCACTGGCAGCGGCAAATCCGTCTGCATGAACCTATTAATCACCTCGCTCCTTTTCCGCTTCCGTCCGGATGAATTGAAAATGATCATGGTTGACCCCAAGGTCGTCGAATTCCAGGTCTATCACGAGTTGCCGCACCTGATCGTGCCGGTCATCACCGATGTCAGCAAAGTCGCCCTTGCTCTGCGCTGGGCGATCAATGAAATGGAAAGACGCTACCGCGTCCTCGCCAAAGTCGGCGTCCGCGACCTCTCCAGCTTCAACAACCGCACGCCCTCAGCGGAAACCATCTTGGATGACGAAGGCCAGCCCATCCCGGACAAGATGCCCTATATCGTCATTATCATCGATGAAATCGCCGACATCATGCTGGCTGCCAAAACCGAAGTCGAACAGGGCCTGGCTAAAATCGCCGCCAAATCGCGCGCCGTCGGCATCCACACCATCATTGCCACTCAACGGCCGGACGTAAAGACCATCACCGGCACTATCAAGGCCAACTACCCTGTCCGCATCGCCTTCCAAGTTTCGTCCTATACCGACTCACGAACCATCTTGGACGGCAAAGGCGCTGAAACCCTGCTGGGACAGGGCGACATGCTGTTCAAACCCCCGGGCGCTCCGGCAATTGAGCGCATCCAGGGCGGCATGGCCAGCGATGCTGAGCGCGACCGCGTGATCAGCTTCGTCTGCCAGCAGGCGCCCCCGCAGTTTGACGAAAATGTCTTCCGCAGCATGGAAAAAGAATCGGAAGATGAATCTCCCAGCCAGCCGACTCTGCCAGGCATGTCAGGGGACAGCAATCAGAACGAATCGGCGGAGGAAACCTTGCTGCGCAAGGCCATTGAGATCATTCTGCGCGACCGCCGCCCCACCATCAGCTACTTACAGCGCACGCTCGGCGTCGGTTACAACAAGGCAGCCACCCTGATGGACGAACTGGAGCGCCAGGGCGTCGTCGGGCCGCAAATCGGCACCAGCCCGCGCGAAATCCTGATTGTGGCGCCGGAAGACCTGGACCAAGACAGCGAAGCCGATGACGACCAGGGCGACAATGACGAGGAGGACGGCAAGCCGAGTTCATCTTGAGCTGGCAGGGCCGATGAGGAAACGATATGTTGAGGATAAGGAATAGAGCTGACAGCAACGCGACGCCGCAGCTGCCATTGTCCTGGGATGACAATGAACAGCAGCCAGCCGACGACGTGACGCCAACTGCGCCGGCAACACCGGCGGAAGCGCCGGTCGCTGCTCAGCCAACACCACCCCCGAAAGCAGCAGACGACGCGGACGCAGGCCAGAATATACCGCCTGTAGAACCCGTCCCTGCAGATGATGACCGCAACGGCATGACATCAACGCCAGAAGTCGACGACACTACGCCGACCAAGCCACTGCCCAATGTAGTTCATCTTGACGAAATATCTGACAAGCTCGGCTTGCAGCTTCTCTCGCTACGGGCGAAAGTCGGCGTCAGCGTCGCTGAAGTGGCCGCCAAAGTCCACGCCGGGGTCACCTACATCAACGACCTCGAACAGGGCAATTACGACCGCCTGCCGCCGGACTTCTTCTGCAAATCACTTATTGAAAGACTATGCCAGGAATACGACGTCGACCCCGAACCGCTGCTGGAACTGTTTGAAAAAGAAAGCCTAATGGCCGGACGGATGCCCAGCGGCTTCAAGGAAACAAGCGCCGATGGCTTCGGCATCGGCAAATCGCGCCGTGACCCGCTGGCCGTTCTGACTGGCAGCGACATCGGCAGCGAGGCTGACGACGAAGAAAAGTCGCCGCATCGCGTGATTGGCCTTGTGCTTGGATTAGTCGTGACAGCCCTTGTCATCCTCCTCGTCGCCGCCATCGTCCACCAGGCGCTTCTCAAACGCAACCCGCCCCCGCAGCAGCCGGCGAAAAACGACTTGTCTGTTTTGATCACGCCCCAGCGTCCAACGCCTGAAGTGCTTCGCATCCAGTAAATAACATCGTGCCGGCGCCTTGGCGTCTTTCCATTCACCAGCGTTCACCGGGATTTGATTTGCCATGAACTGCGATGTCAACCTGGGTCTTCCTGCCGACCTGGCCGCCAAATGGGCCGTCGGCCGCGAGTCCTCTGCCGCCTGCTTCCCTGAGGACGGCGTCTTTTTCCTGCAAGAGGGCTTTATCAAGGAAATTGTGACGCTGAGCGGCCTATGCCCTGAGGCCCAGCCAGCGTTTTTTGCCGCTGCCGCCCAAATTCGCTCGACGCCGGAATTGCTGGCGTTCGCCTGGCATTGCCACTGGCGCCTCAATGTTGCGCCTGCCGCCATCAATGCGGAACACAACCCATGGCCACCCAAAAAAGCCGACTTCACAGTCATGGGCAACCAATTCTTCTTTGTCTTCCCGATTCTGGCCGCCCTGCCCCGCCTCAAGGCCTACTATGCCGAACGCGGCATCCCAGCTCGCATCCTCGCCGACACCCTACACGACCTTGATGTCTGGGCCCATACCACCCATGACCTGCATGGGGTCTGGGGCTACCGCGACCCACGCTGGCTCCTCAACCATACCGCGCCTAACTTATTCCGGCTTGGACGGTTGCAATTCCAATTCGGAAAACGCAACAACCCGTGCAACACCTGGCGCAAGACAGACACCGGCCAAGTCGTCATCTTCCCGCCCGACGGACTGCCCGCCACCGAAGATGGCTTTTTCGCCCACGAGGACGAACCACAGGCCTTCGCCACCATCTACAACCTTGACGCTGACCAAGGAACCGTGACCGGAACGCCAGTCCGCCCAGACGGACGCATTGACCAGCATCCAATCACCCTGCCACTAGAGGAATGGAAGCAGCCCTTCATCAATGGTGACCAGATGATCACCATCCACATCCCTGCCGGCGCACCTCTTGACTTTGACGCCTGCCGCGATTCGCTCCGCCAGGCCATCGCCTTCTATCCACGTTTCTTCCCGGACTTCCAATTCAAGGCGCTCCAATGCGGCTCCTGGCTATTCGACCCGCAGTTGGCCGACTATCTGCCGGCCCAGTCCAACCTCATTCGCTTCCAGACTCTCTTCCACCGCTATCCGATGGTCAATGGCAGCAGCTGGCAAATCCGCGAACGTGTGTTTGGAGACCCGGAACTGCCCCTGGATAAAGTCCCACAAAAAACCTCCCTGCAGAAAATCGTGAAAAAGCACCTGCAAGAAGGACGCCAATGGCGCTCCGGATGCGTCATCACCCTGCCAGAAGAAATTGCCTGAGCAAAGGGCACAGACAGGTGGTCACACGGATCGTGTGGACAGTATGGACGGGGGTGGACGGCGGCTGGCGTGCGTAGCTCTCTCGCCCCTCGCCTCCGTCCAGTTTCGGCACTTTAGTGCCGGAATTCGCCCCTCGCCCCTAAAAAGCCCACCTTCTCAGTCAAACATCTCGGCGACCTTGACCGGCTTGCCGCCTTGCTTGGCTGATTTGACGGCCGCCAGCGCCGCCGCGACCGTCTTGGCGCCTTCATAGACATTGGTGGCCACGGGCTTGTCATTCAGGATGCAGTCGACAAAGTCGACGATTTCCGCACTGACGTTGTGGTTGGCGATATTCACCGGCAGCGTCGCAAAGTCAAGCTTGCCCTGCATCAGGTTCTTGCAGCAAATCTTGATGTCCGGGCTGGTATTGTCGCAAATGATGGTTCCCTCGGTGCCGGCCAGAACCGTCCGCATCGTATAAGGGCGGATGCAGCCGATTGACACCATCACCTTGCCGAGGACGTCGTTCGGGAATTTGAACAATGCCACGGTGCAGTCGTTCACTGGCCAATCAGTCAGGCACTTATGATTAGCGAACGCGGTCACTTCCTGGGCATCGCCGGCAATCCAGCGCAGCAGGTCAATAGCATGGCAGCCGCCGCCGATGACCGGCTCACGGCGCGGATCGACGCGCCAGCTGTTGACGCCGCGGGCCTTGCCGTAATGATGCGCGTACTCGCTCTCCACAAAATACAAATCACCGATAGCGCCTTGATCGACCAAGCGCTTGGCCAGGATAAAGCCGGGGGCGTAACGGCAGACTTGGCCGATCATGAACTTCGCCTTGCCCTTCTCAACCTCGGCGATGATGGCCTTGGCTTCGGCCATGTCCAAAGTCATCGGCTTGTCGCACAACACATGCTTGCCGGCCTGGAGAGCCGCAATGCTCTGCTCAGCGTGAAAATAATCCGGCGTCACCACGGAAATGATGTCAATGTCGGGGTCGTTAATCAAATCGCGGTAGTCGGTCGTCACCAGGCGCGGCGAATATGTCTTCTCCCTTTCCGCCAGTATGTTCGTGTCGGTGTCGCAAATCGCGGCTAGTTCGCAATGCGGATTGTCACGATACCCGATGCAATGGCCATTGCCCATGCGCAATCCAATCACGCCTGCCTGCAACTTCTTGTTCGTCATGTTGGTTTCTCCCTGTTTGTCCTGTTCTGGTTTTCTGTTAAAGGTGACTTATACTCTGAAAAACAAAACGAAGTTCACCCGTTTTGCTGTCCGCACACACGCCGGCATTGCCGTTCGTCAAACCCTCCGGGCGGCTGACTTGCCATACTTCGACGCCGGCGTCGCCCGCGAAAACGCCCAGCTCCGAATCGCCTTGATCTGCTGCTCCATAGTGTCTGACAAGGGGACGATTCGGCCGATGACGTTGGTGAGATCGCGCTGATTGAAGGCGCGATTTTCGTAGAAAGCCTCGGTTCGCGCTGAAATCACCGCCTGTTCAATCTCGGCGCCGTTCCATCCCTCGGTCATGATCTGCAACATCTTGAAGTCAAATTCCTCCAGGTTAACGCCGTTGCGGGTGAGGTGGATACGCAGAATCTCCTCCCGTTCCTGCGGCGCTGGCAAATCACAGAAGAAGACTTCATCAAAACGGCCTTTGCGGAGCACTTCCGCTGGCAGAGCCTGAATCTTGTTCGCGGTCGCAGCAATGAAAATCAATGGCGGCTTTTCCTGCATCCAAGTCAGGAAGCTGGAAAAGATATGCGACGCGATCTTCTGTCCCGACTCATCCAAGCCGAGCGCATTCTCGATTTCGTCAACCCAAAGCACAGCTGGTGCGACGGCTTCAATCGTGGTCAGCGCCCGGTGGAACGCCTCTTCCGGAGTCCCGTACATGCCGGAAAACACCAGGTTCATCTCAAGCCGGAACATCGGGATATTCCACAGGGACGAAATCGTCTTCACGGCTAAACTCTTGCCGCAGCCGCTCACCCCCATCATCAGCAGGCCCTTGGGAATCGGGACGCCGGCGGCCAGCGCTTCATGGGTGAACATGTGCTGACGCCGAATCAGCCACTGCTTCAAATTGTCCAGGCCGCCCAAGCCGTCAATCTTCCAGCGCGGCGGCGAAAACTCCAGGAAGCCCGACTTTTTCACGATGCTCTTCTTTTCCGCGAAGATTTCATCCAGGAGCTGATCTTTGGTGGCGTCTTGCAACCGACAGACGCGATGCAGCACATAGCCGATTTCATTCTCGGTCAAGCCTCGCAAGGCCAGGGTGACTTCGCGGAGCGCCTCCTCCGGAATAGTATAGTCCGGATTAGACGTCGACACCTTGTGGATCAAGTCCAGAATCTCGTCCTTCTCGGGAGTGGATATCTCCAGCACATGGACTTCCTTTTTCAGGCTTTCGGGGACATTGAGTTCGGCACAGAGCAGGAACAGGATTCGTTCCGGCTTGGTGCAACCATCATAATACGCCTCCCGCAAAGCGCGTTCCACCCGCGGATCATTCATGAATGGCGCCAGGTCTTTGCAGACGATCATGCCGGTCAGCCCCTCTCGGATAATGGTCATAATCGCCTCGACCGGATCACGAGTCTCCGGCCCGGCGCCCTCAAGGCCAAGCACGCAGGACCAGGTAATGACATTCTGCGATTGCTCCTCGGCCAAGGCTCGAATCCCACGCATTACCCGCTCTTCCTCCGGACTGTAGATATACACCAGCGGACTGCGGCCAAGAATAGCACTGCGCAATTGCTCCATCATTTTCGACATATCAAGTTCCTCGCATTCCTATTAACCACCGAAAAGCCAGGCATAAATCCCGGCCGCCGGATTGTCTTCACGCTCATATCATCCGCAAGGCAATGGCGCGGCGTTCATCGCCCTTGCACCCAGACTGACGCATCCTCCTGTCGGTTGACCCGAAGCCGTCGACCACGGGCGTCCCGCACCAAAACAGCCTCCTCGGTAATGCCCATCACCCGGATGCCTTCAGCCTCCTCGCCGACGCCCAGCGTCAACGTGGCCGGCAAGCCGGACTGGCCGCGACGACGCAGCAAAATAATGGCCACAGCCCGGCCAGTGCGGTCTTTGCCTTGATAAGTGAACCGCAGGCTCCCCGGAACGTTCGCGGGCCGAGCCGCCACCGCTGGCGCAGTCGGCTCTGCCGGAGCAGGCTCAGCCGGAGCAGCAGGAGCGCTGGTTGACGCCGCCGGCGCTTCGGACGGCGCAGCCGGAGCCGGGCGACGAGGCGGCGTGGGCTTGGCCACCGGCGCCGAACGCATCCACCGAAATGGGTCGCGGTCAATGCCGTCAACTGCTGGCGGCGTTGACGACGCCAGAAAAGCCAGCGCCTGCTCGGAAAACATCGCCTCGTCAACCGGCGCGGC
>JAAZKI010000265.1 GCA_012799905.1 Lentisphaerota bacterium
CAACATGCAACTCAAACTTCCGCTTGCCGTACGTACCTCGCTTGCACGAGCATGTAGTTCAAGCTTTAGCTTGCTGTACGTCCCGCAGGCTTTAGCCTGCCAACATGCAACTCAAACTTCAGCTTGCCGTATGTCCCTCGCTTGCAGGAGCATGTAGTTCAAGCTTTAGCTTGCTGTACGTCCCGCAGGCTTTAGCCTGCCTGAAGCCCATGCCGTCTGTCGACGACTTTTCGCCCTGGTCTTCGGAATTGCAGCATAACCGCATTTCCCCCGGGCTGCTGAATTCACTGCTGGCTGCTGTCTTCGCCCAGCGCGTCAACAGTAGTCTTAAAATGCAGTTTAGCGACTTTTCCCAGCGCTTCCCGTCCGCCCTTGGCGCCGATCTGCCGTGCGCAGGCAAGCACAGCCGGCCCGGCGCCCTTAGGCAACGTCATCTCGACCGTCTTGCCCAGCCCCTCCAAGCGCCGGACGAATTCAGCCCGGGCCAGGATTGACGCCGCTGCCACGGCGACATCGGCTTCGGCCTTGGTTTGCTGTTCCAGCACGATCTGCCGCCCGCGTTCAAGCAAGGCCCGTTTCACGGTGTTAGCCGAGGCGGCGAACTGATCGGAAATCGCCCGCGGACAGTCCGGCACCAACTCCAGGAGATTCTCCAGCACCCTGGCGTGCCCCCAAGCCAGCATGCGATTCAAATTGCCAAATGATTCATACAGGCGATTGTAACTCTCAGGCCCAATGGCAAGAAGACTGAATCGCCCGCTGCATTCCTTGCGGATGAGGGCAGCCAGAGACGCAATCTTCCGGTCGCTGCTGATCGCCTTGGAGTCAGTCACCCCGGCGGACAAGAGCTTCGGCACCGTATCTGCGTCAGTGTATACACAGGCCACGACAAGCGGCCCAAAGTAATCGCCCTTGCCGCTTTCGTCAATGCCGGCATGCGGGGTGAACATGGCGGGATTTTCCACAGCAAGCAATTCCGCCTCATAGCCGAAACGGGCTTCTTTGAGCACTTCCGGCTCCAGCACGAATTGGACGAAGTCCGAGGTTTCGCGGCCTTGCACTGTCAATTTTCCCGATTCGTACGCCACCACGGTAGTCTTGCCGAGCCGTCCGCGCCAACGGGAATACGGAATCTGGTCAAAAGTCCAGCCGCGAGCCTGCATCAAGCCGCGCAGCTGCTCCGCCTGGGCGGCAGTAATCGTGCATACATAATTAGTCGTCGACGCCATCAGTCTATCCTTGCTGAACCGTGTTCCGGAAAATATCTATAATATAACGCCCTTGAGGCAAAAGCCCTATTAGGTCGGACAGCGGCAGTTGATTTCCGGCTCTCTTGCATTACTTTTATGGCTTTAGTCTTAAGTTTCCCTCCCAGATTCCCCAACTCTATATTTTTTGAAAGGCAGGAGCATGAACAACCGTATCGCATTTCTGACCAGTTTCGTGGCGGCTGTCGTCTTTACGCTATCAGCCGTGGCTCAAGAGTACACCTTGCTCGGCACAACCGACAAGCCGGACGGCATCTACGCCTGCGGCGAAACCATCACTTTCAACATCCAGCTGCTGGCAGACGGCAAGCCCCAGGCCGGCACCAAACTGAAATACACCCTCAAGGCCGATGGCGACAGCACCACCAGCGGCGAACTGACCAGCGCCCTGGAGCCGGTCTCCATCCAGACTAAACTCGACTTTCCCGGATGGACATACGTACTCTTCACCCCGGTTGATGCTGAAGGCAAGGCCCTGCCTGTGAAAAAACGCAGTTCCCGCGGCGTCGGCGCGATGGTCGAGCCGGAAAAAATCACCTATGCCGGCCAAAAGCCAGCGGACTATGATGCGTTCTGGGCCGCACGCCGGGCCGAGCTCGACAAGGTTCCGGTCAAAGCCACGCTGACCCGCATCGAAAATGCCGCGGACGGCTTCGAGCTCTACGACGTGCAGGTTGAATGCGCCGGCCCCAAGCCAGTGTCCGGCTACCTCAGCATCCCGATAGGTGCAGCGCCGAAAAGCTGCCCGGCTGTAGTCACCTATCATGGCGCTGGCGTGCGCAGTTCATCCAAGCCGTATCGCAAAGGCGTCATCAGCCTGGATGTCAACGCACATGGACTGCCCAACGGCCAGCCAGCGGAATTCTACACACAACTCGCCAATAACGAATTGAAAGGCTACCCGCATTTCAACAAAAACAACCGAGATGAATTTTATTTCAATGGCATGATCTTGCGCGTCATGCGGGCTTTGGACTATATCAAGACGCGTCCGGAATGGGACGGCAAGACTCTGGTTGTCTATGGGAGCAGCCAGGGCGGCGGCCAGGCCATCGCAGCGGCAGCTCTTGACCAGCAGGTCACGCTGTGCGTATCCTCGGTGCCCGCCCTCAGCGACCATGCCGGCACCCGTGCAATCCCGCGCCGCCAAGCCGGCTGGCCGCGCTTGTATGCAGTGGCGGCAGACGGCAGCATGGATGAAGCCACCGCCGCTATCGCCCGCACTGCCGAGTATTTCGACAATGTCAACTTCGCCACTCGGATCACCTGCGAGACCTACTTGTCAACCGGCTTTGTTGACCTGACCTGCGTGCCGACCAGCGTGTATGCAGTCTACAACAACCTGCCAGCAACCACTCACAAGGTCATGAGCGTAATCCCGAACGGCACCCACACCTCCCAAAATCCCAAGGGCATGGCTCGCATGAGTGAAGTGCTGCCTAAATAAGAGCCATCAAAAAGCATTGTTGAATTTTGCGAGGGGCGAGAAACTGTTGTTTTATCCGCAGATTGCGCTGATGACGCAGATTTTTTTAGGGTGCGAAGTTTTGTGATAGAAAGTAAGATTTGCTTTATGTAGCGGAGCGACAAGAGCCCCAACGGGGCGAGACATACCAGCCCAGGGCAAGCCGACCCGCCAGGGCCGGCGCCGCCCTGGGTGAGATGGAATATCATCTGGAGCCCTGAAAGGGCGAGACATAATTCTGAACGAAGTACGGCTTGAACTACGTACGCAAGCTAAAGCTTGAACTACGTGCGATACGTACTGCAAGCTGAAGCTTGAACTACGTGCTCCTGCAAGGGAGGTGCGTACTGCGAGCTGAAGCTTGAACTACGTGCGATGCGTGCGGCAGGCTCAAGCCTGTACTGCGTGCGGCAGCCTAGGCATGCGAGTGCGAGGAGAGGCAAGCAGGGGTTTTGCTTCGGACGTTTGCTTATGTGTATTCCGGAAGCATGTTCTCGCGGGTGTGTGCCTCAATCAGGTCGTCGCACAGGGAGCGGATGTCGTCCAACGACAATTCTGAGCGGGTGCGCGGATCGAGCATTGCGGCCTGGTAGATCAGGCTGCGGGAATGGGTGGCGGCGGCTTCAATCACGAGCTGATGCACATTGATGTGGGTCATGTTGAGGGCAGCGCATTGAAGCGGAAGCGCTCCGACCCGGCAGCCTTGGACGCCGTTGCGGTTGACCAGGCACGGCACTTCGACGACGGCGTCTGCCGGCAGGTTGTCAATGAGGCCGCAGTTGAGGATGTTGCCGCCGATTTCAATGGGATTGTCAGTGACTATCGCCTCAATGATGCGCGAGCCGTATTCATTGGTTCTGGAGTGAGTCAGCTTCTTGTTGTGGACCAGTGCGTCGCGTTGGTCTCGCCAGTTGTCGATCTGCACCCGACAGCGGCGTGGGTACTCATCCAGAGGAATGTTGAATTCTTCCACCAATTCGGGATACAGGCGTTTGATGAAGTAGGGATGGTATTCGGCCGTATGCTCGGAGGACTCAGTGTTGTAGTAGCCGAAATGCTTGAGGATTTCGAAGCGCACCATGTCGTTGTGCTTCTCGGCTCCTTGTTTGCGGGCGGCGCGGTTCCTCTTCTCCGCCGCCTTGCGGATTTCCGGATACAGGTCCTTGTTGTTTTTGCGGATTTCTAGGAGCCAGGACATGTGGTTGATGCCGGCAATCCGCCAGGTGACCGGAGCATATTTCTCCCAGAGGTCCAGAGAACGCAGAAGATGCTCGGCGCAAACTTGCACGGAATGGCAGAGACCAACGGCCTTGATGTTGAATTTTTGCAGCAGATAGCCGGTCAGAATCGAGACCGGATTGGTGTAGTTGAGGAACCAGGCGTTTGGGCAGACGGCCTGCACGTCCCGCGCAAAGCCCTCCAGAGCCGGGATGGTGCGCAAGGCGCGGAAAATGCCGCCGATGCCAAGCGTGTCCCCAATGGTCTGCTGCAAGCCGTATTTTTTGGGAACCTCAAAGTCGATGACCGTGCATGGCTCATAGCCGCCGACCTGGATGGCGTTGATGACAAAATCTGCGTTTCGCAGTGCAGCGCGACGGTTCTTGACGCCGAGGTAGGTGTTGATTTCAGCGCGGTTGTCATTGAGGTTGGCGTTCAAGTTCTTCAGCATCATGCCGGATTCCTTGAGACGCTCGTGATCAATGTCATAAAGAGCGTATTGAGCATTGCGCAGACAATCCGTCAACAAACAGTCGCCAAGGACATTCTTAGCAAAAACGGTGCTGCCTGCACCCATAAAAGCGATTTTTGTCATGCTGGGGCCTTTCCTGGTTGTTGGCTGAGGGTCGCGCTGTCTTCCGCCGTCGGAGCAGCGAAGGAAGAGAGGGGAGAAAGAGAAATAGGTTCAAAAATCTTTCATTATCATTCATTGAAAGCAGAAACCAGATTGGCTAGCGACGACAGCAGCAACAGCCGGGAAGGGCGTGTTGTGGCTGAAAAGTCATGCCAATACTGGAAAATCACAAGCTGAAAAGTCTTATAATATAATATATAACTAAAAATCGGCAAGACAGTTGGTTGCAATTTGTCCTTCCGTGCCCCAACATTTGCTCAAGCGGCACTGTACGGAGCAGCAAGGGCTTGGTTGGGCTGAAGCAGGCCGAAAAGTTTATCCAGTTTTTATCCAGGTATTCGGTCAAAACACCATGTTTCAGGACGTTCCGGGCGAAAAAAAGGACTTACGGTTTTTCCGTAAGTCCTTGATTATCAGTGTGGTGGTAGGGCGTGGATTCGAACCACGGAAAGCATAGCTAGCAGATTTACAGTCTGCCCCGTTTGGCCACTTCGGTACCCTACCAGGGGTGCAATCAGGCC
>JAAZKI010000328.1 GCA_012799905.1 Lentisphaerota bacterium
AGCTTGGACTACGTACGGCACCGTCCATTAAAGTCCACTAAAGTCCACGTCCACTCTCCACTAATGTCCACTAAATGTCCACAGTCCATCGTCTACTAATGTCCACTAATGTCCACTAAAGTCCATTGTCCACTGTCCACTAAAATATCGCCACTCAACTTTACGCCTATTTGGCCTCAAAAAAGGCCTGGTAGGCCTTGAACGCCATATAAATGTCAAGTTTGCCGGCCACTTCCCAGGGTGCGTGCATGCTGAGCAGTCCGACGCCGCAGTCGACCACGTCCATGCCATAGCGGGCCAGATACAGGGCAATAGTGCCGCCGCCGCCAACATCGACTTTGCCCAGCTCACAGGTCTGCCAATGCACCCCGGCGTCATTGAAGATGCGCCGCACTTCGGCCATGAATTCCGCGCTGGCGTCGCTGGCGCCTGATTTCCCCCGCGAACCCGTGTATTTACAGAGACCGATGCCGCAGTTGATCTTGGCCATGTTATTGGGGGAGCTCACATCGCCGTAGCCGGGGTCATGCAGCGCGCAGACATCGGCTGACAACATGCGCGAGTTTTCCAGGGCGCGACGAACTATCAAGTTGCTGGCGCCAGGCGCGGTCAAAGCGACCAGCTCCGCCACCGTATTCTCGATAAGGCGCGAATCCATGCCGGTTGCACCATAGGAACCGATTTCCTCCTTATCGCAAACCACGGCCATGCGGGTGCGCTTCGGAATGCCGCGCGAAGCCAACAGCGCCCGCACGGCACTGTAAGCGCACACCCGGTCGTCCTGGCCATAGCCCAGCACCATCGAACGGTCAAGGCCTAAATCACGGGCCGGGCCAGCCGGAACAATCTCAAGCTCGGCGCTGGCAAAATCCTCTTCCTCAATGCCGTATTTCTCCTGCAAAAGCTGCAACACCCGCAATTTCACCTTGTCGCTGACGTCCTTGTCATCGTCCTTCTTGTCAACCGGGCGACTGCCTACCAGGACATTGAGCGCCTCTCCGGAAAAGGCCTTTCCAAGCGGCTTTTGCGCCTGGTCAGCGCCGAGGTGGGGCAGCAGGTCAGTGATAGTGAATACAGGGTCCGAAGGGTCTTCGCCGATATTGATCACGACCTTGACGCCATCGCGGCGAATGACCACGCCATGCAGCGCCAGGGGAATAGCCACCCATTGGTACTTCTTGATGCCGCCGTAGTAATGCGTATCCAGCAGCGCCAGGCTGTCGTCCTGGTACAAGGGATAGGACTTGGCGTCAAGCCGGGGCGCGTCAATGTGCGCTCCCACCATGCTCAAACCGGATTCCAGGGGCTCGCTGCCGATTTCCATCAAAACCAGCGTTTTTTCCCGCCACGAACGGTAGACCTTGTCACCCGGTTTCAGGCTGTCGCCGGACTGCAAGACATCCGCCAGGTCGCGAAAACCGTCCTTCTGCGCCAGCTCCAGGCAGAGGTCATGCGCCAGGCGCTCCGTTTTAGCAGCGCTGAGAAAAGCCATGTACTCGCGGCAGAACTTCTCCAATTTCCGCAATTCAGTTGCCGATAGCTTGTCCCAACCCTGCTCGCGCTTCCACAGAGTTGTCTTCATTGTCTTCTTTGCCGTCGTTTTTGCTTTTGCCATTGTCATCATCCTTTTATGTCTTGATTACCTGAGAGTAATAACATGAACTGCGTGTCCAGCCAGACCCGTGTTAAGCGGTCTTGCTAGCCTCGCCATGGTCATTCCGCCGCAAAAATGAGAAAAGCCGCTTCCGCCGTCGTCACCAGCGCCGCCGATTTATTCCAGGTGCAATTTTCTGCTGACTCGAACTGCGCCGAGGTCTTGACCTTGAACAGCAACTCATTGTCCTTGTCAAAATTGAACAAGGTCAGCAGAATCTTCCCGTTCAACTGATGGGCGGTATAATGCCAGCCGGGATTCGGCACCTCGACGCTGACGCCGGGCCACATGTGCATCGGCACCTTGCCTTCGCCCATTTCGGATAGGTCGAACCGGTCGTCAACCCGCTTGCCGTCAACGTAGAAATCCTCATAACGAGCCATGTCCTGCCGCATCCGCAGAAGCTGCGGGTAGTAGTCGCCGTCGAAATTCTGGACAAAGTAATAGCTGACGCCGTCAGCGCCGCTGGCAACCGCCGCCAATCCTTGCAAGCGAACCATTTCCGGTGAATTCTTGACACTGGCGCCAGCATAGCGATTAAGGAGGAGGGGAACCAGCCGGCAGGAGGGATTGAGGCGGTCAATCTGCCGCCGCCAGCCCTCGACAACCAGAGCCGACCGTTTGGCAGCAGTGGCGCCATAGCCGCAGTAGATTTGCGGGAGTACCCCATCCAGGTAGGCCGCCATCGCGCTGTTGTCATTG
>JAAZKI010000485.1 GCA_012799905.1 Lentisphaerota bacterium
GGCTGAAAGCCTGTGGAGGATGCGTGTCTTCGCGCCTCAGTCCACTAACATCCATTAACGTCCACGTCCACTCACCAATAAAGTCCACTTCAGTCCACAGTCCATCGTCTACTGATGTCCATTAAAGTCCACTTGCGTCCATTGTCCACTGTCCACTAAAGTGCCTTAGCCTGGCCTGGGTGCCTGGCTCTGAAGCTCACCGGAACTCCGAGTATCAATGACAGACGCATTACGCGCTTAGAGCTTTTCGTACTCACCTCAGCGGCTTCCGTCCACCGGTTTAGGGTCAGCGATTTGGTTGAGCAGCTCAAGGGTTTGCTCGACCAGTTCCTGTCCGCCCTTGGATGAGACGATGTTGCAGTATTTGGAGGCGCTGTAGCCGCGTCCCCATTCGCCGCGTTCGGTCTGCAGGTAGGTGCCGCCGTCCATGCCTGGCACGCCGCAGAGTTGGATAACGAAGGTTTGTTCAAATGGGCTGCGAGCCTGGATGCGGTGCATGAAGTCCATATAGAGTTCAAAGCGATTGGTGGCAAAAGCGATGTCGCCGATTCTGAGGGCATGCAGCTCCATGGGCAACTTCGGTTCGGCGTCGAGCTTTTCATAGCGGTCAATAATGCGCTGGCAGCGATTGCGGCTGGCTACCAAGACAGAATTATGCCTCAGGTTTTCATTTGGGGTGCCGTCGGTCTTGAATGGCTTTGCTTTCAACTCCGCCAGCATGGCTTTGTCAGCTTCATATTCTTCTTTGGTGATCAGGCGTTTAGTCAGCGAGGCAGTGGTCACCACGTGCTTGATTGGCAACTCGGTACGGATGTCTTTCTTTGCCCATGACAGGACTTCCTCGAAGGCCTCATAGATGCGTTCAGCGATGTCGCGGCGTTCAAATTCCTCTGCAAACAACCTTTCCCGGCCGTATTTCAGGCTGAAGCGGCGTTCTTGCGCCTTTTTGTAATGGAGGATGCGCGGGGAGAGGTCGCCGCTGGCGCCGGCCTGGGCGATGATATGGACGCCGGGGTGCTTCTTGCGGATCGCCTCACGGGTTTCGTGCCAATAGCTGGCGCTGAGCTTGTAGATGCCTTCGCTGCATTGCGAGGGGCAGGGCACGTTGACAATCGCTCCGGTCAGGCGGTTCTCGCTGTCAAACGTGTACAGCAGGTTGATGAAATGATCGGCGCCGGCCTCATAGCCCAAGAAGTTCGGGTCGTTAGTATTGCCGTACATGGCCGAATGGCCGTTTAGGCCGTGAGTCGAATTTTTGATTGCGCCAGGGCGCTGCGAGAGGTCGTCGGAATAGGTCACTCGGCGGCTGTGCGCAACCACGGCATAGCCGTATCCCCAGGCTACTCCGCCACGAGCACGGCTGCGGTACGCCTCAGCGATCGCTTCGGCTGACTGGGTGGACAGAAAATCGCGGTATTCATCCCCAGAGGCAATCTCCATTTCCACGGGCACATCGTTTTTCGACGGGGTGGAAATGCCGCCGGCAGTCTTACCCCAGCCGCCGTCCGCATAATGGCTGGGCGCCGCGTGCGTATGGGTGGCGTTCATGATGATTTTCAAAACCGGGAAGTCGGGCAGCAACTTCGCAGTTTTGGCGCGCACCTCGTCCAACAAGCCGGAGCGGACGACTACCAGGTCAGCGGACAGGAAGCAGACCAGGTCTTCGCCATTGTCAATGACCAGCGCGGTCACGGTGACCGGGTCGAGAACCCCCTCAGAAATCCGCATGTGGAATTGGCCGGGGATATTAACCGGTTTGTCTGTGGACACGTCTCTGGAAGCCCATCCGATTAAAAGCTGATTCATGACGACGTCTTGCTCCGAGGTTGTTGCGGTCGTTGCTGGATGACATGACGCCAGCAGCGGCAGCTGAATGAAGGGAAATAACCGGCGAACGCACGGTTGCACAAAAAAACCAAACTCGTATATTATAATATCGTAAATTAGACATGCAAGCTAAATAGGCGGCAATGAAATAAAACTGCGAAAGGGCGACAAAAGCCCCGGTTGACATGGCGCAAGGCAGACAAGAGCGCTATTTTATACGAATTGGGCGTAATCATCTTTTGCCGACTTGCAGCGTACTGTGGGGTATTATGGATATCAAAAAACACATGTTGACCATAGGGCAGTCCGCGCGGGCGGCCGCCCGGGAACTGGCGGCAGCGCCTGCAACAAGCCGACAAGAGGCCATCGAAGCCATGGCCGAAAAACTCCGGCAGGCCCACGATGACGTCATCGCGGCCAATCAGCAGGACATGCAAGCAGCAGAAACTCAGGGCGCTGACCCTGCCTTCTGCAAGCGACTGCTCATCA
>JAAZKI010000196.1 GCA_012799905.1 Lentisphaerota bacterium
ACGATAAAATCATAGAAGTCGCCGCTGACCTCATAGGCTGGCCGGTGCAAGGTCGCGAACTGGTATTCCCCGATAACCGGCGGGATATCAGGCAGCATCGACTTCTGCAATTCGGCGCAGACTTCCAATTCGCGGTTCAGGCGGTCCTGGCGGCGGCGTTCGGCGTAAATCGCAATCAGGCTGCACGCCAAGGCCGGCTGGGACGAGAATTGCTGGAAGAACTCAAGGTTCTGCTGAGAGAAGGGCGAAATAGCCCGACGGCGGTTGACCGCGCAGATGACTCCCACGAAACGGTCTTCCGCCAAGAGCGGCATGACCATCATAGTCTTGACTTCCGGCGGCAACGACCATTCCTCGCTCCCGCTTTCCAGCCGATTGTAAAGGGCGGGCTGACGGGTGACGGCAACGTGGCCGACCAGCCCCTCGCCAGGGCCGATGACCTCTGAATAAAAATAGGCCATCCGGTAGCGGGCGTTCACCCGCACTTTCGGACTCGGCGCCTGCTGGTTGACAGTCAAAATCGGGAAATAGCCCGTGCAAGCCGCGCCGCGCAAATAGGACGGGTCGTTTTCATCCGGCACAAAAATACCGGCTGACTCGGCGTCCACGTCCTCGCAGACCTTGGTGACGATAATGCTCAAGGCTTCGGTTAATTCGGCGACAGTCGCCAACTTCTGAACGAACTGGTTCAGGAAGCGGCGGTAGGCGTCTTGCTGCCGGATCGCCTCTGCAGCGGCGTGCCGGTTCGCGCTCACCTGCCCAAGGGCCCGCATCACAAGGCCGACCAAAAGCAGAATCAGCGTCAGGGCGCCTAAAGATATCAGGATGATTGTCATGTGAATAAATTGACCATGACCGCCCAGCAACCCGGCGAAGCCGGCGGTCGGCGCCTGCCCTCGCCGCCCTGGCGCCTCTTGCCCACCAAGGACAAAAGCCAGACCAAAGGCGAAATCCGGAAAAATGCGAATTCGGGGTTAATTTGCAATATACACCCTAAAACATAGTAAACAAAAAACTTTGGGCTATATTTCCTGTTGGCGGCAGCAAATACGAATTTGCGGCCGTGCGTCCATAGCGCCAGGCTGACTTTCTGTGGCGTGCCTGGCTATGGGGCTGCGGCTGCCAACTTTGCCGCCGCCGAACTCGGGGGCAGTGACTCGCATGGCCGTTTCGCGACGCCTCCGGGACGGGCCCTGTTGACCCAACTTCGCGCCGGGTCGAACGCGAAGCCCATTAGACCAAAACGCCAACTGCCATGAACAAAAGTGAACTCCTCGCCCTCTTCGCTAAACTGAAGATGCATCCCAGTCGAAGACTTGGGCAGAATTTTTTATTAGACAGCAACCTACTGTCAGCCATGATTCGCGATGCAGAGCTGCAACCTGGCGAACGGGTGCTGGAAATCGGCCCGGGCGCCGGCGCCCTGACTGAGGCGCTGCTCGCAGCCGGCTGCGTGGTGACCGCCATCGAACTGGATCACCGCCTGGCCGAATACGTCGCGAGCCGTTTTGGCCATGACAGCGCCAATTTCCGCCTAATCCAAGGCGACGCCTGCCGGATGGACATTGACGCCATCATGGGCGCTGAGCCATATCGATGCGTCGCCAACCTGCCCTATTCTTGCAGTTCGCCGTTCCTGGCGAACGCCGCCGCCTTGAACAACCCACCAACCGCCATGCACGTCCTGCTCCAGAAAGAAATGGCCGACCGCCTGACCGCACGCCCCGGCAGCAAGGATTACGGCGTCCTGACTGTCCGCCTGGCCCTGCGCTATGACACAACCATGCTCAGAATCATCCCGCCGAATGTCTTTTTTCCGGCGCCGGAGGTGACTTCAGCCTACGTCCGACTCACCTTGCGGCCAGACGCCCCCGAACCCAAAGTCCGGGAGTTGGCGTCAACACTGGCCGGAGAAGTCTTTGCCCAACGCCGAAAAAAATCGTTCCGCTTGCTGACGGGCAGTTACCCCGAGGAGCGCGTCGCCGCAGGCTTCGCAGCTGCTGGTCTGATGCAGGACGCCCGGGCGGACGATATTCCGCCGGCTGCGTTCGTGACCCTTGCCCGCTTCATTCAATCACCCACACCATAATTAGAATAATCGTTATTGCACAAAATTCTGTGACAGAAAGTAGAGATTTGACACAGCGATTGTGCTGGTAGACGTCTGGTAGTGCCCCTACTGGGCACCACATTTGGGGTATGCCTATCCCCAGGCTGAAGCCTGGGGTTAAGCATGGTTAAGCGGCCTACGGCGCAAAATACATACACAAATGATTGTTAATCAACTCACTATGAAATCAGAAATATGTAGTTTCTGAAGCGATATTTGACAGTATATGCAGAATTCACTGCTACCCGATGAAACCAATCTCACATACATCAGCCTAAAAACCTACAAGTATTCATCACAAAACTCCACACATTACCAAATAATCCAGGAAGGAGCGTCTTTACCCCATGCCAAGCTTAGCGGAAACGCTCAAATACGCTTTTATGCAAAGCGACTCGGTCGGGAAAGTCATTGTCGTGGTCTTGGCGATATTCAGCGCCTGGGCGTGGATGATCATTTTCAGCAAAGCCTGTGACATGCTGCGGATGCGCGCCAGTTGCCGCAAATTCTCCCGAGTCTACGCCCGCGTCAAATCGCCGATCGGCATGGGGCAGCAACTGGCCGAACTGTCCGGCCCGCTGAAGGCTATCTGCGCCGCCGGCATCAACGAGTTGTTTGACATCTGCCACATCAACAAGGAAAGCCAGTCCCTTTTTTACCGCCACTGCCGACTGCCCCGCCTCCTCAGTGAAAAAGAAATCGAAAAAATCCGCAGCACGATGAACAGCCAAGTCAACCAGCAGATTGTCGTACTGGAAAGCGACCTGGGCATCCTCGGCACGCTTGTCACGGTGTCGCCGTTCCTGGGCTTGTTCGGCACTGTCTGGGGCGTTATGGCGACCTTCATCGCCATTTCCCTGCACGGACGGGTTGACTTGAGCGCCATCGCCCCTGGCATCAGCGGCGCCCTGCTCACCACCGTCGCCGGCTTGCTCGTCGCGATCCCGTCCCTCGTCGCCAATAACCTATATAATAACTTGGTGGAGAAAACGTGCCTGGAGATGGATAACTTCGTCACTGACTTCATCGCCAGCTTGCAACTTGAGGAAACCGTACAGCCGATCACCAAACCGATTGCGAGAGAGAATGCCCCGGCTTCGGCCACGGCCGAAGGCTGACCCTGCCAGCGCGTTTGCCATGCCTTCCCTAAACGTCCTTTTTCGCCGAGGAGCAGCCTATGCCTCCGAACACCTCACGACGACCCTTCAAAAAATCAACCGCGACCATTGACATGACGCCGCTGATGGACTTGACGTTCATGCTGCTGATCATCTTCGTCATCACGGTGCCGGCCCTGGAATATTCCACCGAGGTCGACACTAACCCGCCAAAGCTGGATGGCGAAGTAAGCACCGAAGAAGCCGTCAAACCGCTGGTCATCCAATTTGACAAGAATGGCGTCATCACGATTGACGGAAATATAGTTGCGCTTCACGACTTGACGAATTACCTTAATAATATGCGCCAAAGCAGGGAAAAGCTGACCGTGATGATCCGGGCTGACGGCAGCCGGCCATATTCCGAAGTGATTGACATCCTGCGCGCTGCACGGCATGCCAATGTGGACTCCGCCTCCTTGATCACCCAGGCGGAAGACCAACAACTAAGGTAGGCGAGGATATGCATGACCAGAATCAACACTGGATTTCTCGAACGCTGGCGTTTATCGTCAGCGTCGGCTTGCATGCTGCCCTCATTGTCGTCGTCCTAGGGATGACGCAGCGCCCTCTGGAGCCGAAGGAACACATTAAGGTCGAACTGGTCAATCTTTCCGCCCTCCCCGGCAAACCTGAACCGCCGTCGCCGGAACCGGCAGCACCGGAGCCACCGCAGCCGGAACCGCCCAAGCCGGAACCGCCCAAGCCGGAGCCGCCCAAGCCGGAGCCGCCCAAACCGGAACCGCCCAAACCGGAACCGCCCAAGCCGGAGCCGCCTAAACCGCCTGTCCCCAAGCCCAAAGTCATCGAAACCCCCAAACCGACTCCCCCAAAGCCGACTCCTAAGCCGGAGCCGAAGCCATCGAAGCCCATCAAAAGTATAAAGGAACGGCTGCAAGAAGCCGAAGTCAAGAGGCTACCGTCCCGGCCAACCCAGCGTTCCGGGCGCAGAAATGCCACCAGTAAGGAGGAATTGCAGAAAAAGCTGCTTCGTGCCGCTGGTGAATCAGCAACCTCGGGCTCGGGTTCAATAGTTCCGTCCGGGAAAACGTCTTATTATACGGCCCAACAGCTCAAGGAATCAAGCAACTACGCGGAAAAGGTCGTCAGCCCCTACTTGTACCAACGCTGGGAGCAGCCGACCCGTTCCGAACTAGGCTCTACGCCGGTGCGGCCAGTAGAAGTGTCATTCACCGTCTATGCCAATGGCGCCATCGCCAACGTTGCCATTGACGCCGGCGCCAATAACAACCAGGTGCTCGTCCGCTCCATCAGAAATCTTTTTGCGGGCATTCGGAGCATGCCGCCGCTGAGCACCGTCGGCAGCAATGCCTCCAGCCTGCGCATCATCGTCACTATGACCCTGACTTCA
>JAAZKI010000125.1 GCA_012799905.1 Lentisphaerota bacterium
TGACGCTTGCATGAGAAATATAATGCAATTCATTTATTTATTCATTTTTAGCTTGCAATAGCCGATGTCGGCATTACACTTGTGAATGGAACAGCCTGGGGCAGTTCTCCTTTTTCGGCAGGCGGCCGAAAATCATCAACGCCGGGAGGGCGCACCTCGTCCGGCAAAAATTCCAGGAGGCACCATGAGCAAGACAAGCAAAAATGCAACCTCGACCATTTCCTTTGACGGTCGGCTGACACCGGCCATCCGCCGGAAACTGCAAGAAAAACGATGCCAGATCGGCCTGCCCTACCAACTGATCGCCAAATTCTTTGGCGTCAATTGGTCGACTTTCCGAAAATGGGAGCTCGGGCCGACGGAAGTCTGCGAACTGAGCGTCCGCCCACGCCTGGAAGCGTTCTTGAACGGGGAATATGACGTGCAACTGCGTGGTCTGGTTCAGGCCAGGGCCAGCCGCAATTATGGCACGCTGGTCCCCCATGAGGTGCTCCTCTGCCTGGAACGAGTCTCCAACGCCTATCGACTATGCTACGATCGACCCGACTTGCGCGACTCCATGGTCAAAAACATTAACCAAGCAACGCTCGAAGCAATGTCCAAACTCATTTCGCCAGCTGAAAGCCTCCCTGCGCTGGACGACAGCCAGCCTTAAGGCCAGGCCGCTTCCGCTTCTGCTGGCAAGCAGTCACCGCGCAGCAGGCTTGTACACCCAATAGCCGACGCCCTCGACGAGGTTTTCCGTACCCTTGTCAATGATCCGGAAGCCGCCCCTGTCGGCATCGGAATCCCAAGTCCAGGCGGTTTCCTCGGCCAGGCTTACCTCACCCTTTACGCCGATGAAATTCCATCCTGGCTCGCGGGGCCTTTCCCCGCCCTCGTATTCGTAGACAGTCACTCGCCAGTCGACAAGTGTCTCGCCGGGGTTATACACCCAGTAGGCGCGGCCGATGACGTACTCATTGACTCGTTGCAACGCGCCGTCCGCCAAGCCGTAGACGCGATACCTGTCGTTCTCAGGTTCATTGTGGGTTGACAACACCGGCGAGAGCAAATTCCACCCGGGGTGAATCTGCTTGAATTCGCCGAACTTGGAGACGCGAACGCCAACCATCTCCGCTGTGAGGGTGAACGTATGCGTCCCATCGGTCGGCGGCGAAAGCGTCTCTTCATCGCGCATGTCCATCTCCGCGTCGCCGGCCAGGGTGACTTTCCAGCCGAGGTGCAGTCCGTCCGTATTCCAGTTCAGTTCGCCGGTCTTGCCGTCCGGGATGCGGATTGAAAACGTCCAGCACACCTTATACGCTAAGGGCCGCGCATCAGTTAATTTGTAATCGTCGTCCAATTCCGAGGTTGCAGGATGGATATAGGAGAACAACCCTCCAATAGGGAGGTTCGATGGGTCAACCATGCCTGGCGGCAGGGCGCCGCCCTCATCATAGCGGGAATCCATGCCGACCAAGGCGCCATCCCTGGTGATAAATTTCAGGGTCTGGTCGGCGTATCCCTCGCAGGACACAGTCATGCTTAAGGTAAACTCCAGCGACAGACTCTCGCCATAAACGGCAAGCATCCCTCCTGTCATCAGCAACAGGAACCCCAAAAAGCAACTTTTCGCAGTGCTGTTGGTCATCATTTCACTCCGCTTTCAAGTGCATTTTTTCTTTTCGATGACGGTTTCCGCGCCTGAGCGCCGCCGAGGTAAAAAGGCACTACGCCACGCCGAGCCTAAGCTGGGCTAATCCTGGTACAATTTGTGTTCTCTAATATACTGCCAGACGAGGGCAGGAACCATCCCGCTCATGTCTTCACCGGCTCTGACCCCGGCGCGAATCGCGGTGCCGGACTCCGTAAACGTCTCAATTTCCGCTTCCGGCAGGATGGAGTCCATCAGCCGCTTGGCATTCCGATAGCCAAAATGTTTGCTCAAATGAACATACGCTGGCGGCGTCACCCCTGGCCTCGGGTAAACTAGAATCTGGAAGCGCTGCACCAGCTCCTGGGCGCGATGCCACTTACTCAGCGTGCAAAGGCTGTCCATGCCAATCAGCAGGCCGACCTCGTGATCAGGATATATCCGACTCAACGTATTCATGGTGTCAATCGTGTACGACACTGCGGAGCGCCGTTGCAGTTCAAGGTCAGAATAACTGAAACCATCCTGATTGTCCAAGGCCAGCTTCAGCATTTCCAAGCGATGCAGCCCAGAACTGACCTGAGCATTCAGCTTCAACGGCGACCGCAACGCCGGCACAAACAGCACCTCGTCGGCCCATTCCTTAGTCAATATCTGGCGAGCCAACCGTAAATGGCCGTTGTGCACCGGATCAAAAGTGCCACCGAAAACCAGGAGACGATTCGGCCGCGGATACGAAATATTCTCCTCCTCCGCATCCATCGGTCGCTTAGGTTCACGGCCACGCCAAAGCCGCATATTGTCCATACGTTCATCAAGCATACATCGCAATCTTTCTCGTCCGCTGACATGCTCTCCAGCAACGCCTCAGCGCCAAACCAAAGGTCGCGCCAAGGACAAAATCCGGAAAATTCATGCCGTCATTTCCATTTCAAGCCAAACAATACTATAGTATGCCGAAACTAATTTAACAACACTGAACAAAGGCCTTGCCGCAATTATGCTCATCGCAATTCTTGGAGACATCCATGCCAATATCGACGCTTTGACCGCGACTCTGGATGTCCTGGACCGCATGTCGGTTGACAAAATCATCTGCGCCGGCGACGTCGTCGGCTACTGCGCCGCGCCAGGCGAATGCATCGACCTTTTGCGCAACCGCGGCATCCAGTCCGTGTGCGGCAATCATGACCAATGCACGTTTAACCTTGATCACCATGACAACAGCAACGTCCGGGAAGAAGCCTCGACCGTCTTTTCCTGGACGCATGATCGCCTTCGTCCCGACCAACTTGAATGGCTGGGGAGCCTTCCAAAAGTCATTCGGACTGACAATTTCATGGTCATCCACTCGTCCTGCCAGCCCCATCCGAACTGGACCTACGTCACCTCTCCCAGCCGCGCCGCCCTCCATTTTCTGTTTCAGAAGACTGACCTTTGCTTCAATGCGCACAGCCACGGCCCGCTGCTGGCCATGCATCGCCCAGGACAGTCCCTGACCATGAAGTACTTCCACAACTTAATCCTGCCCCGCAATGTCCGGATCATGATCGGCGTCGGCGCGGTCGGCCAACCGCGTGACGACGACCCGCGCGCCGCTGCCATTCTTTACAACACGACCGCCAACAGCGCCACCCTCCTGCGCATCAAATACGATGTTGACGCCGCCCAAAAACGCATTTTAGACGCGGGGCTGCCTTCCTCCCTGGCCAGCCGCCTCGCCCTCGGGAAATAACCCTTCCGCCCCTGTCCTCTTCAGCCAAGGTGACCTGCTTATGCCGACCTCACTCAATCATGGCCTGCTCTCGCTGCTCTATGACGCCGCCAGCATCCGACGCTGGAATGACCAAATCAACCCCATGGACTTCACCGAGCTGGACAAGCAGGCCCACAAGATGATTATCGCCTATGTCCTGGCTAAATTCGCTGATGAGGAAGAGGCCGCCTCGGTAAACTGGCTGCGATTGCTGGAAGGCGGCATCTTTGAAATGCTCCATCGCATCGTGCTGACCGATGTCAAGCCGCCGGTGTTCCATCGCATGATGTCCGAAAAAGGCCGCGAACTGAATCAGTGGGTGATCGGTCACTTGGAACCTCACACAGCCGCTGTCCAAGGCGGCTTCCATGACCGCCTGCGCCAGTATTTCTTTGACAGCGACTACGCCCTGCCGGAAAAACGCCTCCTCAAGGCCGCGCATTTCCTGGCCACCCAGTGGGAATTCAATATCCTCTACCAACTCTGTCCGTTCATCAACGGCATTGAGGCAATCCGCCAGGAGATTGAAAACCAGATCGAAGACCACTACGACCTGCTCGGCGTCCAAAAAATTTCGCTCAAGCGAAAAACTGCGGGCTTCGTCGACTTGTGCGGCCAACTTCGCTTCCAGAAACGCTGGTCGCAGTCACCACGGATTCCGCCGACGTCTGTGCTCGGGCACATGCTGCTCGTCGCCATCCTGACCTACTTGTCGCTGCGCGAGGCGCGAGTCAGCGACCATCGCGTTGTCAATGGCTTTCTGGCCGCTCTGTTCCACGACCTGCCGGAAGTCCTCACCCGGGACATCACCTCGCCGATCAAGGGCGCTGTCGAAGGCTTGGATGACATCATCAAGGAATATGAACGCCGCCAGATGGAAGACCGGCTTCTGCCCCTGCTGCCGCAGAACTGGCACGATGAAATCAGGTACTATACGGAAAACGAATTTGACAATCGTGCCCGCGTGGATGGCAAGACTAAGCACGACCTCACCTTTGAAGAACTCGGCGCTAATTTTGACCGACCCGAGAATAAGCCGGTTGACGGCGAAATCATCCGCTGCTGCGACCACTTGGCCGCCTTCATCGAAGTCTCGCTGTCAATCAGGCACGGCATCACCTCCAAGCACCTGGCCGATGGCGCTGAGCGCCTGTATGCCATGTACCGCACCCGCAAGGTCGGCCCAATCGACTTTGCGGCCGTCTTTGCGGACTTCGCACCAGAAAACCTGAAATAATTTTCTACGCTTATATTGACTGCATCTCGCATCGCCATTCATCACCAGAGAGGACATGCACTATGAAAATCATTGTCATCATGGCCGGCGGCGCCGGCGAGCGCTTTTGGCCACTGTCCCGCTTCACCCATCCGAAGCAGCTTCTCACCCTGACCGGCAGTGGCCAATCCCTGCTGGAGGAAGCTGTTGAGCGAAGCATGGCCCTGGTGCCTCCAACCAATATCTACATCGCCACCAGCGTGCACCTACAAAAGGCCATCCAGGACGCTGACCTGGGCATCCCGGCCGAAAACGTCATTGCCGAGCCATGCAAGCGCAATACCGCCGGCTGCCTTATCTATGCGGCGGCGACCATCCTGGCGCGGACTAACTTGTCGCCGGAAGAAGTGACCATGGGCGTCCTGACCGCAGACCAGCGCA
>JAAZKI010000256.1 GCA_012799905.1 Lentisphaerota bacterium
CCTTCAAGGCACTCGCCGCTCAGCGCCGGTGGACGTCAGTGGCCTGTGGAGCGAAGAGACAGAGTCTGTCCAAACGACATACAGCAGACTGAAACATGCACTACGCATTGCCGTAGCAGCTGTTGCTCAGAGAGAAGCGACAATGAAGCCGTATGGCAGCATGTCAACCTTGATGCCCTTGTCCTTGACGCTGAAGTCGACGCCACGGGCCAACTCCGGTTCCAGGAAGGGCGAGACCCTCTCGTCCAGACTGACCGTGCTGCTGATGAGCTTGTCACTGACGTTGATGATGATCACCATGTCGCCCTCGCAGCCGCGGCGGCGGAAAGAGACGACGGCATCGGCCTGGTCATTTTCCAGCCATTCCACCGTGCCTTCTGTGAGCACGCTGTTGTCATGGCGCAGCTGAGCGATTTCGCGGAAGAATTCCAGGCGGTCTTGTCCCTCGTTGGTGAGGGCATTGTGCCAGTGGATGAAGAGGTTTTTGCCGAAGTTGCGGTTGCCGTAGATACTGTGGCGGTTGCTGTCAGCCACTTCCTGCCCGTTGTAGACAAAGGGCACGCCGTCCATGGTGAAATTGAGCAGCAGCGCGGCTTCGTGGGCGCGGGCGCCCCAGGTGAGTTCGTGGCGCTGGTCGTATTCGTCATTGCTGACGTCGTGGTTGTCGGTGGCGCGCAGGAAGCGGGCGCCCTGGGGAAATTTGTCCACCATATTTTGCCAATAGGTGCGGATGCTGCTGGCAGGCTCTTTTTTCTCAAAGACCTTGGCGAGCGTGCTCCGCCAGCCGAAGGCATAGTTGATATCGAAAGCGTAGAGCTGCTCGTCAACGGTGTCGCCTTCAGCGAGCATCATCACGTCGGGCTTGAGTGCTTCCATGCGTTTGCGGCCTTCCTCCCAGAAATCCAGGGGCACGCTTGGTGACACATCGCAGCGATAGCCGTCCACATCGAACTTCTCGATAAAGTACTCCATGTTTTTCCACAGATATTCGCGCAGTTCGGCGGACTCGAAGTTGATCTCAGGAAAATGCCATCTGCCATTTTTGACCTGGCCATGTTCATCACGTTTGACGAAATCGGGGTGTTCCTTGATGAAAACCGCAGTGGGTCCGCAGTGGTAGTAGACCAGGTCAAGAATCACACGCATGCCCAGCGCGTGGGCTTCCTTGACGAAAAGGAGCAAGTCTTCGTCCGTGCCGTACTCCGGATCAATCCGATAGTAGTCCTTGACGCGATAGGGATTCTGGGGATTCTTCAGCCCGGACTTCTTCTGGCGGTCGCTCCAGAATTCCTCGCGCGGGTCGTCATCCGCCCAGGTTACCGGGCAGAGGTAGACGATATCAATGCCGTTTTCGGCCAGGAAGGGCAGCATGGTCGTGGCGGCGACGAGAGTGCCTTGCGGCGTAAAGGGCCGTAGGAAAAGCTGATAGATAATGCCGTTGGTCAAATACGATGGTGCGCGGCGGGCAATTTTTTCGCTCATGGTCAAAATCCTTTCTGGTGACTACATTCCAAGAGAAAGCACAACGATATTACGGAAAGCCGGCGTCATTTTTGTCGCAGGGCGATGCACAGTGCGCCGTGGTCATCACGGAGAACCTGGGCGTCGCAGCCATAGACACGGTCGATATTGGCGGGAGTCATCACTTCTTCCGGCTTGCCGTCGGCATAGACGCAGCCTTGCTTCATTAGCACAATCCGTTTGGCATAGCGGGCGGCCAATTGGATGTCATGGCAGACCATCAGAATAGCCGGTCGTTTCGGGAGTTCTTGCAGCAGCGTCATCACGCTGATGGCGTGGGCCGGGTCCAGCGCCGAGGTCGGCTCATCCAGGAGCATCACCTGTGCCTGCTGAGCCACGGCGGCGGCGATAGCGACTCGCTGCCGTTCGCCGCCGGAAAGCCGA
>JAAZKI010000090.1 GCA_012799905.1 Lentisphaerota bacterium
AAGGTTGACTATTTTGCGTTCTTCAATAACATCACGATCCTCGTAGATGGCACGAACTTCATAAACATCCTGAGTGTCATAAATATCTCTTGTTTCGAACACATCACGCCATGCGTAAATTGGAACTTCGCGTTTTTTTCGCCATAAGAATCCATATCTTTCTGTCCTGTAGGACTCAACATACTCCTTTTCACCAACTTTGACTTGTTCACTGCCAATTTTGACTTTGCGAGTGCCTGTTTTAACCTGTTCTGTTCCGATTTTAACCTTCTTTGTTCCAGTTTTAACTTGTTCAGTTTGTGTATAATCCATGACCATTTCGGTTATTGAGGGCAGCTCTAAGCTCGCCATCTGAAGCATGCGTAGAGAATCGTTTTCGGGAAAATTCTCATTGATAATATCAGCAACATATTTTTGATATTCATCTCGGAGATTTTCGATGACAGCAAAGTACTCGTTTTTTAATGCTTCGTGCAAGGTAACATTGACTTCTGCCTCTAAGCTTTGGCAGCGATGTACTGCATTTTCAATCATGTGCCTGGCTTCTTCTGGCAAAGCTTTCCCCTCAGAAAAAGTATTGTCCATGTCTTCGATCAGTTTTTCAGAGGTGACCGCTAATGCACTGCAAGTATCGTCTGCCTCTTTTGACAATTTATACTCCAAGTTTCTGACTTTTTCGCGGAAGTTTTTCGCTTTGTCGAGATTTTTGCTGTCATTATTGAATTTTTGGATAGCTTTAACAGTGTTTTCTAATTCTTCTTCAGATTTTGCCAGTTGCTCATTCAGGGCACCCGCAATGACGCTTGCTTGCATGACTCGACTGAAGGTGTCGACAGCATCCTTTAATTTGGCAGGCAACGCATGCTTTTGGAGGAAATCATTTAGCAATTCCTCAACAATGGGAATGCCGCTCAATATTTCAGCTATTTTCTTCTCACTATCATCAGCTTTTTGAGCTTTGCTAAGTTTTGCCTCTAAGCGACGAGTGCAATCCTTACTTAGTCGGCGTTTGGCATGCTCCAGCATATTCATTTCCCGTTCTTGTGTAAACAATTCCACACATTTGAATAAATCTGCCCTCTCATTCCGAGTTAATTTTTCTCCTTGTTGTTCCATTCGCAAGAGTTTTGCCAACAGTGCCGAGGCTGGGATAATAAGGGGATTTGCAATGCCGTGGCTTTTCAGATACTGCCGCACATTTTCCAATGCGGTAGTCACAGATTCTTTTTTTTCAGGATCAAAGACATCTATTTTATTGGCGATAAACACAAAGCGATCATGAGCTTTTCTGCCACCCCTGTTCATTTCCCGGCAGACAATTCTTAGCAGTGAATCATCATCCTTGGTACTTAATTGCTGTGCATTAAGAATGTAAAGAACCATTGACAGTGGCTTGCTTTGAATCGCTTCAAGGGTTGTCTGTTCATGGGCGGCGGTTCTTGCGTTATTTGGTCCGGGAGTATCGACAAAGACATAGGTGCAGGCATTTGTCTGCGTCACAGTCGGGATGTTCCCCTTCACTTCAATTAGGTGTGTATTGGGATCATCATTCCATTCCGTCAAAATTTCGTTTGTTGCAACGACCGGCTCCGAAAGTGGATTATGGGTATTGTCAAAGCGTTGGGCCATAAACTCTGGCATGCCCTCAACATCTTTAATTTTAGTGATTGTCGCTGTACAGGCCTCGTTCTTAGCCGGCATAAGCTCTTTGCCCAGTAACGCATTGACAACTGTCGACTTCCCAGATGACATGGTAGCAATAACATTCACTTCAAAAGTCGGGTCTGTTGCCCTGGCAAATGCCCTTTCCATATCATCGGAATTAAATATTTCAGCAAACGGTCCTTTTTTCCCTTCTTCAAACAAATCACGCAACTTGTTTAAACGCCCTTCGTCGGTTTGTTCTGTTGTGTTCTGCGAGATGGAAATATTAAAATCTGGATTGATTTTCAGGAAGTCTTCTACTGCATCGGCAAGGTCGTTGAAATCCAGCTTTGTTCCCTCAAAATGAATCTGAATATTCTTTTGACGTGTTTCATCGTATAATGCTGGGAAAAATTTGTCTATCCAGTTCTGAAGCCGGTCTTGTGTCAGTACCGCAAGTTTACTATTTTCCTGCACTGACACATTATCTAGGCTAAGCTCGGTGGTCACGAGGTAAGGATTGTACTTGATGTTAACTTGAAGCATTTCTGAAGACTCCTTGCTTTGTTGTTTAACCTCAATAATGTTGACAAAATCACCCATATTGTCATGAACGAATTCTTCGTTAGAAAGGTAAAACCACGTTCCGTTAGTGTGAAGCTTGTAGTAATGAATCCCTGTTGGCAAAAGCATATTTGCCTTATATACTCCGCTATTATTTTCATCAATCATCGGAATGCTTTTCCAGCCATTTGCGCTACAGGCAATCAAAACTTCCTTTCCTGGCTTAGTAGCATATTCAAATGTCTTGAATAATGAATATTTGTTTTTGGTGTTTATGCTTTTGGGAAGTTTTAAAATTTCCTCCTGAGAAAAAGCGATTTTTGGGGAAATGTCCTTTTGATTATTAAATTCTTCATCAGAAATATAATTATTTTCGTCAGTGTTGTTATCGGCGTCTATATCGTTGTTTGCGATTAGACTTGGCGCATCCCTCGATAATTCGGTATCATTTTCATCAATTTCAGGAATCACTTCATGGCAATGCTTTTCGATGATTTTTTCCAAATATCCTACGCCAGCTAAAGTTTCGATGGCGAACAATTCCTTATATGTATAGAATCGATCATGGATATAGATTTTTCTTGTTGGCTTAGGAAGTTTTCTGGCTTCGTAATCGGGCATGATTTCGGCTACGAGACCGCATGACCTCAAGGCATCTCTATATTCATGTGAAAATTTATTGAAACCTTCAAGTAAAAAGCTTAATTCCATTTGTTGACGCTGTGGCAGCCTGCATATATAGCTGCGCGACATTCTGTACGTTTTTTTGGAGCTTGATGTTTTTTTCTTTTTGGGTGGTTTCCTTCCTAGGAGCCTGTAGTGTTGGAGCTTGGTCAGCCTTTTAGCTGTACGGATAGCTGTCCTTATTCCCAGCGCTAATTTGCTGCAAATCGGAATAACGATGGGGTTCTTGAAACCAATGTCCTTCTCCAGGTATTGGCGGCACATATTGACCGCTTCAATGATTTTTTCTCCCTTTTCAATATCAAGCAAGTCAATTTTATTGAGAACGAAGATCACTTGAGAGTGTGAAGATAGTTCTGCGTTGAACAGTTGTTTTTTCAATTCAAAAAGTAGCTGCCATTCGTCTTTTACACCAGCTACGCTACAATTGATTACAAAGCAAAGCGTGGAAAAATTATTGTCCGCTATCACTTGCTTTGTAATCTGTGCATGCTTTTCGCACATTGCATTATTGGGGCCGGGAGTATCAATGAAGCAAACCCTGACTTTGGCCGGGGTATTTGTAATGTTTGGCAAATCGCCTGATATTTCTATTTCTTGAGGTGCATTTTTATTCCATTCTTCTAACAATTTTTTGTTGATATTTCTATCATACCAATCAGACCAGTCATCCTTAACTTTATATCTTCCGGAAAAGTGACGTCTCGCTTCGTCATCATCTTCAATTTTGAATACTGTTGCAGTGCAAGCTTCATTCCGTGACGGTAGCAGGTCTGTGCACATCATGGCGTTCAGTAGGGTTGATTTGCCGGCGCTCATTGTTGCAACCACCGCTACGGAATAGCGCCTGTCGTTTTCTTCTCCCATTAAAGTCTTTCTCCTTGACATCCTGTATTTAAGTATCGGTATTATGTAAAATTCTGTGATAGAAAGAGGGACTTGGCACAGTAGCTGTGCTTGCGAAACACACCTTTGGGGAGCCTATACCCAGTCTGAGGCCAGAGTTAAAGCTTGATTAAGCGCCCCACCGCGCAAGGCAGGCACAAATGCTTTTTAAGTAGCTCATCGTAAAAATCCTTTCGCCAAAGAAGAGTTTATGTCATGCTTTTTTGTGTCAGCTTCATCTTCAAAATTTCAATATCCCCACTTCGTCTCGCAGATTGCGCCAGGTTTTTTGGTACAGGTTATGTTCCCAGATGCGGCTCAGCTGGCCTTTCCTGTAGAACGCATTGAAGCCGCAGGTCTCTCCGGGTTCTGGACGTCCTCCCAGCGTTGCCCAGGGGATGACAATCATTGCAGTGGCGCCTTCATGGCCAGGGACAGGCGCCGTGATGACGCCTGGGGCGACCTCTGCGCGTTCATAGACGTCGCCAGAGCCGTTGTTTTCACGATTGGTCTTGACGCGTTCGTACACGCTGGTCGTGCCTTTGCGGGCGCGGCCTGCGAAATGGAGGCGTTTGCTCCCCTGGCGCTCGAAATACACCTGAATCTGATCGTTGTGGACGCTTTCCTGGTCAACGTTCATAAAATGGAATATCACCTTGAGGCCGTCGTCACTGGCTTCGGCGGCGACGGTGACCGGCTCAGCCGCGATGGCTGGCTCCTGGCGGTAGAAGCTCTGCTGCACGAGCAGCTGCGGTGCAGCGCCGATTTTCATGCGTCGGCCAGCTGGCAGGATGCCATTGGCCAGCATCCAGGCAGCGTCGTGATTGAGCGGCGCCCAGAGTGGAGCGCGCAGTCGGCCATTGTCTTGCAGCTCGGACAGTTCGGCATAGCCAAACAGTCGGACGCCGTTTTTGATGGCCAGGCGCGGCGGATCGGTGTTCTTCTGGAGCGGCAGGCCGGCGATGTAGTCGTTGCGGGCGACGATGGCGCTCAGCATGGCCTCGCCGTCAGCAGCGGCTTTACTGCTACGGTAGGCTTGCAACGCATTGACAGCGCGGGCTGTGAGCGCGAGGTAGTCAAATTCAATCCGAGCCAGCTCCAGGGGCCAACAGCCTGGCGCCAGTCGTTCCGCCTCGGTCAGCAGTGCATCCAAGCGGCTGATATCGGCTTCGGGGTAGCGCAAGGCCAGTAGGCGCATGTTGTCATGCATCGAGGGCAAACCATTTTCTTCGAAAAGCGCTGGGTCATTCCAGTCGGAACTGCGGTCAATGTTGCGGGACAAGCATTGATCAAGGTGGGAAAAGAAGGCCATCATAGTCGCAGCAGCCTGGCCGTAGGTGTGTCGGCAGTAGGTCTTTAGGAGTTCGTCTGCATCCAGGGTTGGGTCGGCTAGTTGTTTGCCATATTGAAAATAGCGCGGACCTTCCAGGCCGAACAATTCACCGAAACCGCAGCGGTAGATGCCCAGGATGTGATTGTCGTGGAAGCTTTGAACCTGGTCGGTCAGGAATTTGGCCGTGGTCTTGGGCGTAAACCCTTCCAATTGGTAGTAGCCCCAGTTGTACAGATAAACGGTGAAGCCGGCCGGCACTTTCATGCCCTGCCAGTCAGCGAGCACGTCTGCCCGGAAGGGCGCTAAGTCGACTACGACGTTGGTCGGCAGTTCTCGGAAGGTCTTTGGTGTTTTCAACGTCGGGCCGTAGGCCATGATGCAGAGCTGCACGCCTGGACGGTCGTTGAGAAAACGCTCGGCCATCTGTCGGTGCATGATCCAGAGCTTTTCGCCAAAGTCGTCGACGCCGTACAAACTGGCGCAGGCAGGACATTCGCAGGCGCGAAAGCCGTCGCTTTGGTTGAGTTGGACCATGCTGTAGCCCTGGTCAGCGTGGGTGAGCAACTCCTGGTAGATGAGTTCCTGCACTTCGGGATTCGACAGACAGTATTGCGGACGCGTGGCGTGCGGGGCAGGGCGCTTACCCTTGAACATGGCGAAGTATTCTGGATGCGATTCGTACAGCGACGTCGGTATGGCCTTGTCATGCGAATGGCCGCCGTAGTTGCCGTACCAGGGCGCTGGGAAGAAGTTGTTCGCCACGTCGTAGATGGCGTTGAAGTGGCGACCAATGGCGTAGCGGATTGCGGGGATGACGCGGATGCGGCAATCGTCAGGCACGGCGATCTTGTCTGCCGGCAGGCTGGCTACGACGTCGACCATTGGGAAAATGGTGTTCGCAAAGCGTTCGCAGAACACGAGCGCGGCCTTGAGTGACCCCAGGACGTGATAGACATGGCTGCCTGGCACCCGCCGCAACTCTCGGTTGGCAGGACGGTCGTTGCCGGCCAGATAGATGCTGCCGTCGCGGGCGAATACGAGGTGTTCCCAGAGCTGGAAGGACGTGACGTCGATGCCGGCCGCCTTCAGAGCCCGGGTGGGGCCGATGTACAGGGCCGGCCCTCCGGAAAAGTCCTTTTCGAGGACGGTTGGCAGGTCAGCGCCGGTTGCTTGCCGAATGGCCTGCTGCACGGTTTTGCCTGCCAAAGCGAGATAGTGGTCAAGATGGGCGTTGCCGCCGTCGTCAGCCAGGACAATTGTATAGGCGCTGGGCTGTCCACGCGATGCTATGACTAGCTCGCCTGCGGAAAGAAAGCTGGAGAGACACAGCAGGAGAAATATCGTGACCAGGGTGGTAGGAGGTTTGTGCATCATACTGTGAGTGCTGTGGTTAGAGCCTGTTCGAATGAAGGATAGTTGGGTGATTGCGCGGGGCGGGAGAGAAAATCATTTTTTGTCTGGCAATTCAATCCAGCGCTTGTAGTTAGAGCAGGCTTTGACGTTGGGATTCATCAATACGTTGAACTTCCGGGCGCAACGTCCCTGTACGTCGCGATATTGAATATAGGGGACTACGTTTTGGAAAGCTAAGGCTTTATCAGGGTTGCTCCAAAATTGGCAGGTGCCGCAAATAGAGTCGTAAATGTTAAAAATTTTCAGCATGGGGAAAACTCCGGGGGAAGTGGGCGGTGGTGGCGTTTTAGTGGACAGTAGGCGATGGACTGTGGACTTTGGTGGACGGTCGTGGTCAGTGGACGTGGACTTTAGTGGACTTTAGTGGACGGTGGAGCGAAAAGATATGGTGGAGCTGTGTCGCGCGGGGTAGTTAGTAGCGGAGAAGGGCTACGGTGCTATAGGTTTCAGGGTTGTGGGTCTCCTTTTGGGCTGTTTGGGCTATGTGCGGTACGCACGGCAAGCTAAAGCTTGAACTACGTACTGCAAACTAAAGTTTGAACTACATGCTCCTGCAAGCGAGGTACGCACTGCAAGCTGAAGTTTGAACTACATGCGAGATACGTGAGATATGTAAGCAGGCTAAAGCCTG
>JAAZKI010000110.1 GCA_012799905.1 Lentisphaerota bacterium
CGATGGCCTTGTGCTCAAACGCATCGGCAACCTTCATGACCAGTTCATCGAATGAAAACTTTTCCTCCGAATTGCAAAACGTCAAATCCATGCTAATTTTTCCCTGCATCTGAATCTCCTTGTTTTGATAGGTTAAGGCATCTCATCAAAATAAGGATTCAGATGCACCTTGTCAAATATTTGCTTCTATCACAAGATTTCGCACATTAACAATAAAAAGTTAATGTGCAGAATCTTGTGATGAATAATTGTGTGGCTTCAGCCTGCCGTATGTATCGTACGTAGTCCAGGCTTATGTCTCGCCCCTTCAGGGCTCCCAATTATATTCCATCTTCACCCAGGGCAAGCGCCGCCCGCTAGGGCAAGCGACGCCCTGGGTAAGGCGTATAATATTTTGAGCCCTGAAAGGGCGACACATAAACGCTGACCAACCCATGCCCAAAATTCAACTGCTTTTTTAGGTTTACTGGTACTGCCACTGCAAGCTTGTAGTGTAGACCGCCGCAGTCGGCGGCGTCACGCCCCAGGCTTCGTATTCCTTCTTGACCTGCGCCGCGAACTCTCCAACGCTCTTCACCGCAGCGGCATGGCCGTCAAGATAGGCCAGGTTCGCATTGCCGCCGTGCGCACCCAGGTAAATCGTTGTGCACTCCTTCGACGCTGTGCCCGGCGACGTCCGATTCGGCATCACAATCGCATACTGATACGACGCCTCATTCGCCGTGAAATAGTTCATGCAGAAACTGTCGCCAATAACGAAGAAATCCGATGGATGCTTGAAAATCTTGACGTGATAGAAATTGTCCCTATAGTTCGGGTTATACGAACCCGTCGACAGAGGCCGACTGTATAGGCGCGTCGGCAGAACGTCCTGACGGTGGCCATACAGATTCCAGGCGCCGGTGTACTTGAACGGCGGACGGCCTGGACAGAGAGCCTCGTCAGGCTTCGAACTCGATAGATACCCGGTGTTGCCGTAGGCGCCCTGGATCGCAAACATCCAATGCGTGGAATAGTTGTGGTTCACGATCAGATCGCCGTCGTAGTCGTTCGTGTACAACATAAACGCCAGCGAACACTGCTTCAAATTGCTGATGCAGCTGATCGAACGCGCCTTCTCACGCGCCTTGCTCAAAGCCGGCAACAACATCGAAGCCAAAATCGCGATGATCGCGATAACCACCAGCAGCTCAATCAGTGTGAAGAGTAGCTTCTTTTTCATTTTGTTCCTCCGTGGTTTTTACAGACTGCGTGTATCCGGTAAAAATAAAATGGTACTTGCAGCTGCGTAGATTAAGGAAATTGCCTTTCTTAAAGTGGGCGGATTGACGTTGCGGGGGGGGCAATGGCTTGGCTTTTCCTGGAATTATGGGTTTGTGGTTATGTTTATTGCTGCGCGACCACGCGCGTTCCCCAAGCGCCGCCTCCATAGGGAGTTATCACAGTCACGGGGCGGAAGGTGCTCAGGGTGTCCTTATTTGCTTCGGGCAGGGGGTCTTTGGTTTGGGTAGGCTTGGAGAGCCAGCTGCCGTCTGACTTGAGGACGGTTTTTCCGTCGATTTCCAATTCAGCCAGGAGGCCGCAGGGCAGGGAGCCGCTGTCTTCCGCCCTGACCATAATGATATTCTCGCCTGGAGTCAGCGCGGCAGTGATGTCGATTTTCTTCATCAGGCTCCAGGCGTCAGTTTCTCCGACGAGTTTGCCATTGACGTAAATCTTGGAAAAATCATCAACGGCAATTTTGAGGAATGTTTTTTGGCCTGGGGTTTTCACTTCAAAGGTTTTTGCAATCAAGCAGAGACTGCCTGCGGTTTTGACCAGGGCTTTATCCCAAATCCATGATGCGTCGCCGCGGTAGAATTTGGTGTTGCGGTATTTGTCTGCCTCAGCCTCAATCAGCCTTGGGAAGGGATTGCCCAGCTGGTCAAATTCCTTATTGGCTTTAGGCAGTTCATAAATGGGCTGGGGCAGGGCGGCGGTGCCGCACACGATGACCTGGAAGGGTTCAAGAGGCAGGTTCAGTTGCCCGTCGACCGGTTGCAGGGTGCTGTTGTCAGCAAAGACGGTGAGTTTGCGTTGGCCGACGCCGGCGTTGAAGCGCGCTTCAGTCGGCTTGTCGGTCAGGTTCAGGATGAACAGGTAGGTTTCTGACTGGTGCTTGATGACGGCGACGCGCACGTCCTGGTTATCGATTGAGATGTCTTCTTGCTGGGCGCCGTCGACAAAAAGCCTGGAGAGTTTGTGCAGCTCGCGGGTGGTTTTGTGGATAGTGTCATAAAAGGACGGCGTCCTGATGTATTGTGTTCCCCAGAGTCCATAGCCGGTGCATTTGTTCAGCATGGCGTCCATAGCCATGAAGCGCATGAC
>JAAZKI010000559.1 GCA_012799905.1 Lentisphaerota bacterium
ATCGCGATGACGACCAACAGCTCAATCAAGGTGAATTTTTTGTTGGCGAGACGTTTGAACATTTTCTTTCTCCTTAAAGTTCTCTTCTGTAAGTGATGTCTTCCCCTGCGGACATTACGTCCGCCTCCCGTTTGCCGCTTGGCCATCACCGGGGCCAAGCTTGACTTTGAGTTTCCGGCAGCACGGTGAAAATGACTTGGGGAATACTGACGTCATTTTCAATTCTTAGTCAAGTGCCTGTTGGCGAGTTGTGCTGTCCCTCCTTTCAAGGCTTGAGTTTTGATTCGAGTGAAGGAAAGTTTTTTTCGGAAGATAGCTAGCTCTTCGGTAAACACTTTAGTTTACGTTTGGATTAATTATACACAAAAAGGAATCTGATTTCAAGAGGGAAATGGAAATAAATTCCAACAACGAAAGAGGCGATGGGCATTTGTCGCCTGGTTTCTCTCACGTTGTCCGGCTATGCACCTTTTGTGTGTGTCTCAGGACAGGGTCCACCCGCAGCTTTTTTGTCGAAAGACACATGCGCCGATGGCGCAGGTTTCCAAGGTGCTCCTTTGGAACTCCGCATTCATCAGCGCAATACATCTTGGCCATTAGCCCGTAAAATAAAAACTTTAGCTAGATGCGCCTGTTAGGTCTGGGAAAGATATGTCTATAAATAACAAATATAGCATTGAATGTAATGAAAACAAGGGATTGTTTCAGCGGAAGGTGTAATTTTGATACTCAATGGCGATGGCGCCGGGCAGCTTGATGTTGCCGGCATTGATTTTCATGTTGTGTCGGAGGAGAATGCGGGTGGGGCAGTTGATGTCCTCGGCGCCGTCGAAACCGCCTCGATGGCCGAGACGGAGCCAGAGCGCTGATTGGTCGACAAAATCGAAGCGCAGTTCAGCGATCACATGGTTGGCTTTGTCGAGTTTGACGCGGGCGGTTTTGATTTGCAGGCCGCAGTAGTTGATTTCAGGGTCGGTGGCGGTGAGCAGGACGCTGGCGTCTGTCTCATGGGAGGCGGTGAACATGCTTTGTTTCTCGGCCAGGATAGCGGCGGCTTGCCCAACGGCGGTGAGGCTGAGGTTGGCGATCGCCTTATTGACCCCGGCGGCTTCCAGCATTTGGTTAGCCTGCGGCTCCATCGTGCTGCGCATGCCCTCGTCAGGAAGGTCCAGCACGGCTTGGCTGGTGATTTTGGCGCCGTCGGAAGTCAGGGTGAAATGTTTCAAGGTCAGCGTCAATGGGATGCCCATTTGCTTGGCCTGTTCAGTGACGACGCTGGCGATAAGCTGGTTGATCTCCCGGGAGACCATGTCAACAGTAAAGGACTTGGCAAAAAAGTCTTTGTAGTTCTGATTGACGGCCGCGATGAGGTTCGGCAGATTGGCGGCGTCCTGAGCCGGCGTCGGCATCGCGAGGGTCAGGACAAGCAAGGACAGGCCGAGAAGAAGTCGTCGCATGGGGTGAGTCCTTTTTTAGGTGGGGGTAATGAGGCAATGAGCGATGATGGAGACGGTTGAGAATAATCCCTACGTGCGGCAAGATGAAGCTTGAACTACATACGGCAAGCTAAAGCTTGAACTACATACGGCGTCTTGGTTATAATCCGACAGGGCAGCCGGTCGCCCCTGGTGAATGGCGGCGGCTGCCCTGTGGAATGGCATGGTTCAGGATGGATTAGAGTTTCAGTTCCGTGTACTTCATGTATTTCGACGACAGCATTTCCACGCCATCATCCGTGATCCGGGCGCCGTTTTCCCAGCGCAGGCCGAAATCGGTGTCATAGAAGAAGGTATCGACCTGGTAGGTCAGATTCTTCTTCAGCGGGTAGGTCGAGGTGGATTCCATCCAGGGGTACTCGACTTCCATCAGGCCGATGCTGTGGCAGGGGCCATAGAGCATATACTTGTCAAACCCTTGCTCCTTGACCCATTCCATGTATTCGCGGACGACTTCGCCGGAGACCTTGCCGCCTTTGAGCAATTCGAACGTTTTCAGATGGGCCTTGAGGCCGAATTCGACCAGGCGGCGCTTGCGCTCGGGCAGTGGCCCGATGGAGAACGGGATGCCGACGCTGGAGCAGTAGCCGTTGACGCGGGCGCCGATGCCGAGTTGGATCACTTCGTTGGGGACGATGAGGTTGTGGGTGGGGCGGGAAATGGCGTTGCAGGTCTTCTGACCGCAGAACACATACAGGGCATGGCCTTCGTATTCGCCGCCATTCTTGTAGATTTCGCGTTGAGCGATGCCGGCCACTTGCAATTCGGTCATGCCAGGCTTGATTTCCGCGAAGATGCACTCAATAGCCTGTTCACTGATGGCGTAGGCTTTGCGCATGCAGGCGAGTTCATTTTCGCTCTTGAAGGAGCGAAGCTGGCGGATGACGTCGTCAGCCTTGACGATTTCGGCATTCGGGAAGGTGGCCTTGAGGCTTTCGTAGACTGGCAGCGGCGTGATCGTGTGGCCGATCAGGCCAAGCTTCTGCAACGGCTTGCCTTTGAGCGCCTTGTCGAATACTTCCTTGAAGGTGGCCACTTCGATGCCGGGATACTCGGGGTCAGCGCCTTCGCGGTATTCGACCATTTTGTAGATGTTGGGCAGCACGCTGCGGCTCTTGGCGTACTCTTCGCTTTCCGGACCGACCAGCAGGATAGCCTCGCCCTCGGCTGGGACAAGGACGCCCGCGCTTTCGAAGGTCGGCCAGTAATCGGAAAAGTAGCGCACGTTGGCGCAGTCGGCCTCATGGCCATGCGCCAGGACGGCATCCAGGCCGGCTTCACGAATCAGAGGCTGGATTTTGGCGATGCGGTCAAAGTATTCCTGTCTCGGGATGACTACTGCCATGTTCAATTCCTTTCCTGTTATGGCTGAGTGGGAAACATCGGCTGCCCAAACTAAAAGGCAACACTTAATTTACACTATACATCCGAAAAGCGCTTTCGGCAAGCTGTCGCCGGAATTGAATTTTATGCCAGGTTGAGCAGATGGCGTCGATAGAAGCGCAATTCGGCCACTGATTCCCGGATATCATCAAGCGCGCGGTGCGCTTCTTTTTTGGTGAACTCCGTCATCAGCTCGGGCCGCCAGCGCGCCGCCAGGATTTTGAGGGTGCTGACATCAAGGTTGCGGTAATGGAAATACGCTTCCAGGGTCGGCATATACTGGTAAAGGAAGCGGCGGTCCTGGCCGATGCTGTTGCCGCAGATAGGGCTGGTGTTAGGCGGCACGTATTGGCGAATAAAGTCCAGCACCTGATTTTCCGCTTCCGCCTCGGTCACGCCTTCGCTCCGCACCAGGTCCAGCAGGCCGGAGGCGGAATGGTGGGTTTGGTTCCATTCGTCCATGCCGGCCAGGATGCTCTCGGGCTGGCGCACGGCCAGCGACGGGCCCTCGGCCAGGATGTTCAGAGAACTGTCAGTGATCAGAACTGCGATTTCCAGGATGCGGTCGCGCTCAGGCCGCAAACCCGTCATTTCCATGTCAATCCAAATTAAATTTTGGTCGTTGAACATAGTCGGCAAAGCTTTCTTTGGGCGCAAAGTGATGTACTACTATCCGCCAAGTTCTTGTTTTTTGAGAAAGATTTTCTTCAAATCAGCGCTTTTTGTGTCACCCCTGGCGGGGCTCAAAATTATTATACGCCTCACCCAGGGCTTCGCTACGCTCACCCTGGTCTTTTATGTTGCTGGCTCTTTGGGCCGCCAGTACGACACAC
>JAAZKI010000511.1 GCA_012799905.1 Lentisphaerota bacterium
CCATCGTCGGCATTCTCGGCTATCGGTCTGCACTTGAAAACAGCACCACTTTCACTGTCCCCGATTTCCGCCAACGCGAAATCCGCGACCAATACCGCCACGATGACTGGAATCCGAACCCGCGCCTGCACCGCCCAGGCATGCCCTTGCCCAGCGTCCGCGGCAAAATCACCCCGTCTGCCGCTGCCATAGAATTGTTCACCACCGAACGCGCTGCCTTTGACCAAAAAATCCGGGAGGAAAGCAAATGAAAATCGGTCTTCTGCCCCTTTACATCAAGCTCTATGAAGATGTGTCGCCATCGCGTCACGACAGCATGCGGGCTAACGCCGTCCGCATTGCTGACCTCCTCCGCCAGCGTGGAGTGAATGTCGTCCGCGCCCCGATTTGCTGTTTGCGGCCTGATTTTGCGGCGGCGGTGCAGAGGTTTGAAGACGAACAGGTCGATGCTATTGTCACCCTCCACCTGGCCTATTCGCCGTCCTTGGAATCAGCCGATGTCTTGGCCGGAACCGCATTGCCGATAGTGGTTTTCGACACCACGCCAGACTACGATTTCGGCTTCAATTATGGTGACAAGGTGATGGCGAATCACGGCATTCACGGCGTGCAGGACATGTGCAATCTGCTGATTCGCAACCGGAAGCCGTTTCTGATCACCGCCGGTCCCTGGCAGCATCCGCAGGTAGTCGACCGGCTTCTGAACAACATCCAGACTGCGGCCATGGCGCATAAAATGCAGAATCTACGCGTCGGCTCTGTCGGCGGCAGTTTTGACGGCATGGGCGATTTCATGGTTCCGCCGGGCACATTCGGCATGCAAGTCATCCCCTATGAAGCGCAGCCGGAACCGTCGAAAGCAGCCATTGAGGCCGAAATTAACGCAGACAATGCGCGCTTTGTGCTGGGAAAACTCTCGCCCGAAGTCCATGAGCAGACAGTCGCCGCGTCATTGAAAATCCGCTCATGGCTGGAGCAGGACCGCCTGGATGCCTTCACCATCTGCTTTCTCGGCATCACCCGCGCCGATGGCTGGGCTACCGTTCCTTTCCTGGAAGCCTCAAAAGCCATGGCTCGGCGCATCGGCTACGCTGGCGAAGGCGATGTCTTGACAGCCGGCCTCCATGCCGCCATCATGACCGCCTTCCCAGAAACCTCGTTCACAGAAATGTTCTGCCCGGACTGGGCCGGAAACAGAATTTTCCTCAGCCACATGGGGGAAATCAACGTCGCTCTGACCTCCCAGAAGCCTCTGCTGGCAGAACGCAATTACATCTTCAGCGACACCGGCAATCCGGCCATTGCCACCGGCTGCTTCCGCTCAGGCAAGGCTATGCTCATTGACCTGGCGCCCGGTCCGGAGCAGACCTTCACCCTCATCTGCGCCCCTGTCACCCTGGAAGCCCCGGAAACACCGTCGACAGCATCGAACACCGGATGGTTCACGCCTGACAGCGGCACCATCGGAGCTTTCCTGGAAACCTACAGCCGCCTCGGTGGAACCCACCACATTCTGCTGTCCTATGACGCTGACCAGAAGTCGCTCCGTGACTTCGCCCAACTGATGCAATGGCGCTTCGCAGTTATTTGAAACCACTGAAGCACAGAAACGCGACCGGTAGCGCCTCTCCCACGCCGCCCAATCGTCAAACCAGCACCTGGGCCGGACAACCGTTCACAGCAGCGGTTACGGCCTTTTCTGTCAGTGAGGAATTGTTGACTTAGCGTTTTTTATTCACTGTCTGCGATTCGGATTATCGAACTAACAGGTATATTATTATATCTGGTCGTCTGTGGACGTCTCTACGCCGCCAAAGACGCACTTTCCGCCCGGGACATACCTTTCCTTCTCGTCATCTCGTTTTTTGCCAAGGCCTGATTTTCCATGCTTCCCTTTCTCGCGCCGTATCTCACCAAAATCTGGGGGCCGTTTCGGCTGCTCGAATCGTACATCGTCCTCATCTGCCTAGGTTCCACCTGCGCCGCGCTTCTATCCTGGCTGCTTCTGCCTCGATTGTGGCATCTCCTGCCCCGCGATCAAGGCAAGCCATTTGTCAAAGACTCCAAAGAAGCCAAGGGCAAGCCGACTGGCGCTGGCTCTATCCTGGTGGTCATCGTCACCATTATCCTCGCCCTAGTGCTGCCGCCGACCTGGCGGCACTGGAGCCTGGTGCTCTGCCTGTTTGCCTGCATGATGACCGGATTCCTTGACGATTGCAGCGAAAAGCCGTGGGGAGAATGGAAAAAAGGCTCGCTGGACATGATTATCTCCATCGTCGCCGCTGCCATCCTCTGTGCCGGCAAACCAATGACCATCTGGCTGCCATTTTTCAAAGGCCAGGCTGCCGGCGGCGGATTCATCATCAGCCCATGGGTCTACATCCCGGCTGCTGCCATCCTTCTCTGGTTCTGCATCAATGCCGTCAACTGCTCAGATGGCGTTGACGGCCTGGCCGGGTCACTCTCCCTGCTGACCCTGTTCAGCATGGGCGCGTTCCTGTATGGCATCGTCGGCCACACGGTTATCGCCAAATACCTCCTCCTGCCCCACTACGCTGATGGCGCCCGTTGGGCCATCATCCTCTACGTCGTCTGCGGCGGCTTGGCAGGCTACCTTTGGCACAATGCCAATCCCAGCGCCGTCCTTATGGGCGACGCTGGCTCGCGCTTTCTCGGGCTGCTAATCGGCCTCTCAGTGTTGGCCGCCGGCAATCCCTTCCTAGTGCTTGCAGTCGCCCCAATCCTCCTCGCCAATGGTGGAGGAGGATTGTGCAAACTTCTTATACTGAGAATATTACGAATATTCGGCTATGACACGCGCCCGCCGGCCCGCAATCAACTCGACCCCAATCCAGGCGCTAATTTCGCATCGGACGCGGAAGCTGAACGCCAGATTCTGCCGGTTCGCCTGGCGCACAGTCTTCGTTTTCCCTTCCACGACCACTGCCGGAAAAACTGGGGCTGGTCCAATACCCAAGTGCTGGTTCGCTTTATGCTTCTGCAGAGCATGGCCACGCCGTTGCTGTTCTTAATTCTCGTCAAACTGCGCTGAACCAACTTCACTTCCCAACGCCTGACATGAACCCGCTGGACTACTGGAACAGCATCGCCACCACAAAGACGTTCACCACCGATTTCAAACTCGAAATCTTCCGTGCGCGAGTGTCCAGGGACGCCCAAATCCTTGATGTCGGCTGCGGGTATGGCCGCGTCATGGCAAAATTATGGGCGGACGGATACCGCCACCTGACTGGCATAGACCCGGCTGACAACCTGATCCGGCGCGGACAAGCGTTGTTCCCGCACCTCCACTTGGTTCATCAGAACAATCCCGATGTCCTCAATGTCCCGGACCGCAGTGTTGACGCGGTTCTGCTTTGCGGCGTCCTGACCTGCGTCGTTCAAAATGACGCCCAGCAACGCCTGATCAACGAAGTCTATCGCGTGCTCAAGCCAGGAGGAGGCGTCTATTGCAGCGATTTTCTGCTCAATGACGATGTGCGCAACTTGGAACGCTACCGGCGCTTTGCCGAACGGCACGGCACTTTCGGCATTTTCGAATTACCAGAAGGCGCCTTGCTTCGGCATCATGCGGAACATCACATCCGCAGACTCTTTGCCGACTTTCTGCCGGACTGCTATGAAACCGTCATCTTCCCGACCATGAATGGCCATACCTCGCGCGGATTCCATCTCATGGCCTTTAAACCCGGCTCAGATGCCAAGACAGATACGGTAGGCTGACAACGCGGAAAAAGCCTCTCACTGAGCCAAACGATGAGCCGCGCGGATATCCTCTGCCCGGCGCGCCGCCTCGGCTGAGACCGGCAGCCCGGCCTTGGCCAAGCCCTCATAAAGTCGGGCAGCCTGGCGCAGGTTCTCCTTCTCACCCGTCATCTCAAGAAGCCTGGCCGCGTCATACACGCAGCGGCTGAAATAAATCCAGCTGCGCGGCGGCGCATCTTCCGGCGCTGACGTGTACGCAAAATACATCTTCAAGTACTGCTCAAGCGCTTCCTGATTGCGACCGCGGCGCTCCAGGCATTTGGCCAGGCGATAGACAGCCATCTCACGCAAGGCAGGAGAAGTCTTCTCCGAGGCCAGGATGGTCTGAAAACACTGCTCGGCATCTGTCAACAAGGCTGGATTGACCTCGCCCAGGATCATAAGCATCTCGCCCTGGCGACCTAAAGCCGCAAGCCCGAGTTCAGTGTCACCGGCGATAGTCCGGGCATTGGCAAAAGCAAGCCGTGCTTCTGCGTATTTCCCCTGCTCTGAGAGTATGTCGCCACGCAGCATCTCGGCCTTGGCCGGATAATTGCGGCGTCCGTCCATGGACTCCACGCTGCCGGACGCCGCGCCATTCGGCTCAGCCCCGGGTGCTGACTTCAAGGCGGCGGCATACTGCTCCAGCAGAGCCAGGCCGCTGTCGAGCTGCTTCAGCTGATAAGCGCAAAATGCCGCTTCGTACAAAGCCGTCGGAGTTAGTGGCGAAGTCGGCTGGGCGGTAACCAGGCGCAGATAATACTTCTTGGCTTCCTCCCAATTGCTTTCCGCTACAAAGGAATCTCCCACCAGCACATAAATGTCCGCCGCCTGAGGCAAGAGAGGATAACTAGTGAAAAAGCTCTCGGCGTCCTGGCGGGCGTCAGCGAGTCGTCCCTGCCGAAAGCGCGTGACGATCCGCTGGTAGAGGGCCTGGCTGAGCAGTTCCGAGCTGGGAAAGCCGTTGATAATTGCATTGAGCTGCTCGCTAGCCAACTCAAGGTCACCGGCGGCATCGGCTGCCTGGAAAGCCTCCAGGTACGCTGACACCGCCAGTTCCTCGCGGTCGCTGGAACGCGCCAGAGCAGCTAAGAAGTCGACGGCTTTGCGGCTTTCCTCAGCCGTCTTCGCTCCGCGCCGCAGGGCAATGCCCTGCCACAGCCGCGCAGTTTCAAGTTGCGGATTGTCCGGAAAAGCGATGGCAAAGCGCTCATACGCCGCAGCAGCCGCCTGGAATTCCCCCAAGGCCATTCGGGCAGCGCCATGACGCAGACACGCTTCCGGCGCCAGTGCAGTCAGAGCATATTGATTGGCGACGCGCCCATAAAGTTCAGCCGCCTGTTTAATATCCTTAGCGCCTTCGGCTGTCTCCGCCGCTTCAAACACGGCCTGCGCCTGCTCTGTTGCATTAACACCGGCCTTTTCTCCAGCTAAAAAGGCTTCCATAGCCTTCTGCCACTGGCCAGCCCGCACTAAACTGCGGGCGCGGCTGATCCAAGCCTGATAGCGCAAATCTTGACCGACCTTCGGATGCATCACCAACTCCGCGTACAATTCCGCCGCGCTGAGGTGATTGCCCATCTCCTGCTGCAATTGCGCCAGGCGAGTCGTGACCTGAACCAACTCTTGGCTGTTCGGATAGTTCCGCCGGATTTCCTCCAATACGTCTTTGGCCTGGTTGACATTGTTCAAGCGGATGCAGGCGTCAGCCAACCGCACCAGGCCGTGGACTTTCTTCACGTCATCGTCAGCGACTTGAAGCGCCAAGGGCAGGACAGCCGCCGCCTCGGCGTATTTTTCCGCCCGTACCAAGGCCTCGGAAAATTGCCACAGAGCTTCCCACCATTCCGCGTTAGGGGTTGTCGGACACAAGCGGCTTAGGCGCTGGAATACTGCTCCTGCCCCGGCAATGTCACCTTGCAGCGACAGGCAGATAAGACGGAGTTGGTCAAAAGAAAGCGCCACGGCCGGATCGTCGCCAGGCTGAATCGTGTCCAGCATGTCCTTAGCCGCGTCCAACTGATTAGTGATCAGATAGGCGCTGATCAGACGCAGTTGAATCTGGCTGGTCTCGGGGCTGACCGGAGAACGCGCCAAAAAGTCACTCATCACTTTGATCGCGCCGGCCCAGTCAGGAATCCGCGCAGCGGCGTCGACATAGAGGATGACTGCCTTGGCCTGCATGGACGGCGGCGCCTCTGGCTGGGTCACGGGCAAGACCCTCTCCAGGCTCTCCTCCCACTTTCCTTGCTTAAAGCAGACCTGGCTCCAGACATAGGCGATGCGCGCCAGCAGGAGTGGGTCATTCGCCCCGCGGGTCTTGGCGGCGTGCTCAATCAGCACCCTCTCTGCTTCCGGCAGCCGGCCCATGGCCAGGTACGTCTCCGCCAACAGCACGCTGGCTTCGGAAAAATCAGGTTCGCGGTAGTTCGTTTCTTGCAGATAACTCTGGAAAAAGGCCTCAGCCATGCCGTACACGCCTTCTGAAATCGCTTGCAGGCCGCGGCGGCGATTCGTCCGCGCCGGGTCTGGCAACGGCTCGGCTTCGAACTCAAAGATTTCCGGCTGCATGGGGGCATCTTGAGCCCAGGCCGGAAAGATCATCGCGCTGGCCAGCAGCAGCGCTGCCAGGCATAGTCTGAATAAATATGAGAAAATCGGCATGTGTATGTGCTCTGTGTTGACGATTTCAGCGTGTCGCTGGCTTATGACTTGCCATAATGTAACCTGCCAACCGGCAGCCGCCAAACGACGGCCAGGCAGTTATGGCCGCCGCGTGTAATTGCTCGCCGATTGATGCAGAGGGGCGAGGGGCGAGGGGCGAGGGGCGAGATACAGCGGGTAATGTCCACTTTCGTCCACTCTCCACTAATGTCCACTTCTGTCCATCGTCCATCGTCTACTAATGTCTATAAAAGTCCACTTTCGTCCATTGTCCATTGTCCACTTAAGCGCCTTGCCCGGGGTGCCCTAGCACCGCAACTTGTCGGAGCTCTGAGTATCACTGGCTGACCGATTGCCGCCGCGCCCGGAGGCGTCGAAGCATGATGGGGAATTAACTTGAATGGCGTGCTGCAAGTCGCAGACGTCCACGCAGCATGCCAGCGCTCATAAAGTGAATTTTTTCTTCAGCTGTTGGAGTTTGTCAAGATAGTAGGGGATATTCTCGTCACGCACAGTCGGGTCAGCATCTTCCAACAGACGGCTGTTGCCGACGACCGAGACGTTTTTTCGGTTGCCAATGACATAAAATTCAACGACATCGCCCTGGCTGTACTCGCGTTTAGCATTCAAAACCAAATCATACGCCGCACTGCGCCTGGTCTTGCCGTCCTTTAGTTTCTCCGCATAGACAGCCGGCGACGTGGACAGGATTTCGCGCTTCGCAAAATCCTTCAGCGGCAGACGATGCTGCTCAATGTCGTCGACATAGCGCTCGTACAGCGCGTCAATTTCCGCTTCCCGGCCTGTCAGCAGCAATTCGATATGCTCTCGCATGTAGCGGCGTTGGAAAGGCTCGAGGCCGCGCGATTTCAGGGCGGCGCCGGTCAGGGAGATGCGATCATCCCAGCCGAGAAGTGCGTAATTTTTGCTTTTGTAGCAGAACATCGCCTTGTAGGAGGCGTCGAGTTCAATCTCAATGCCTTCCGGCAAAATGGCTTGTATTCGCTCCCGCATCGCGTCCATATCAGTCACGCCGGGCGGCGGAGTGAAATAAATGCCATCCGTGTCCATTTCCACGATGGCAGCGCCGGATTCCAGCAGGAAGTCACGCATGCGGCTCAAGATTTCGCGTCCGCGCCGGGTGATTTCCGCTGCCATGCCATAGTCGTTGAAGGTGCCCTGGGCAAAGGCCGTATAGCCATAAAACGAGTTAATCAGAATCTTGAAACTGCCTTGCAAGGCATTCAGGTTGTCTTTTTCCGCCGGCTCAGCCGTCCGCATGGCGTCTTTGGCGGCCAGGCGGAAACGCCGCAAATCGCCGAGCAAACGCACAAACACGCCGAGGCGGTCATTCGACGGCGTCAAATGATTGGCCTGAATGATGGACGGATACAGGCTGCGAACGTCAACATGCCAGACTTCATGGAAGACGCCGGTTTGGGCCGCTTCGGTCAGGGCGCCTTGCAGAGGCGCTGCGGCTTCCGGAATCGGCAGGCTGGCGTTGGCCTGCAAGTATTCAGCGCACAACAGAGCGTCAATCCGGGTGGCGTTGCCGCGCAGCACGCAGTTCTGATATGAATAAGGAATCAGCTGCGCCTGGTAAAAATAGCTCGGAGACAGAATTTTGGCCAGCTCGTCGGTTTCCCGGACGTCATCCAGGCAGTATTCACGCAGGCGTTCGGGGTCTTCCTCAAACACGCGGCTGATCTCGCTGCCCTCGACATACGTCCGTTCTGGGGCGGCGACGCCGAAATGGATGGCAGCGGCTTTCAGGCCATAGCTGTCCATGTCACGACTGCTGACATCATAAAGTTGAACCAGGTGATAGGTGTCAATGACATGCCGACCATAGATATCATAGCGGCGATACGTGGCAGTGCGCTCTGCCGCTGTAAAGCGCGAAGTGCGCGCTTTGACCGCTCTGCCGCCGCGGCCGAGGGCAAGTTTAATTCGATGACGACGGCAGCGCTTTTCAAGGTAGTCGAGGTCGAAGTTGAAAATGTTATGCCCCTCAATCACGTCCGGGTCGCGCTCTTGCACCAGCCGTATCATCTTCTTAAGCAAGGCAGCCTCGCCGTCTTGATCCAGCACCAAGGCTTCCTCCCAGCCGGTGCTGTCCTTCAAGGCGACCATGATGACTGCGTCATCTGGCCGCAACGCATCGGGAAAGCGATGGTTGTCAGAGGTTCTGGTTTCAATGTCCAACTGCATCCGCCGCAAGTCGCCAAAATTCATGCCGCGGAAAAGTCGGGCTGGCAACATCGTCAACAACTGTTGGGTCAAGTCTGAAAACACCCGATAAGGGGCTTGCGGCGAACTCGGATTGTAGCCGGTCATTTCCTTCAATTGCTTGATGGCGGCATCATACTTCGCCACATTCGGGAAAGACACTCGCACCCGGTACGTGCCGCCGTCGGCCAGGGAAACTATCTCGCTCGCCCCAGTCAGGGTGCGGGCGAGCTCCTCCCCGACCACCAGCAGCCAAGGATGAAATTCACACTCCGCTGTTTCAACCCGCCCATCCTCCAGGCGACGGAACAACTGCGCCCGACCATCATCGCCCGGCTCCACGGCGACGAGACGGTCGTAGTCGCTGCGCACTAATTGACTGATATCAAGATATTCCATGCCGACACGCTCCTATTTTCGGCTTTGCAGATAAACTTTTAATATATAACCTGTCGCCCGAGAAAGCAATGCCCTTGGCTCAAGGGCATTGAAGAAGCGATCCTTAAGACCGTCCTCGCGCGCGTGACAAAAATTTGGGAGAGTGGTCCCCCCTTTGGGTGGGTGGGGTTTGATTTCTAAGCCCGCAGGAAAAATAGGTCGTTGCACGCCCTTTTTCAAACGGCTTTCTGCAGAATCATAGTGATTTTGTGCTCGAATAGGATTCTGCTTGGCACGCTGGCATAATGCTTTCCATCACCTGAATGGGCTTCCTGATGCGCTTCGGAGACTTGCAGGAATTTGAATGAGACAAGGCAAAAGGGGGGTGGCGCCCTATGGCTAAATTGTCAACAAGTGACTGATTTCAGCCAGTCGAAGGGGGTTCTTTCCCCGTAACGTGGAAAAGTGACGTTTCCGTACTATAGTTACTGCCAATTATGACAACCAACGTGGATAAAGGGAAGCCAAGCTGAAAGAAAGGGAATAAAATGAAGCAAAGCGCTTCGGCTTGCCTGATTTTCACGGCTCTGCTATTGCTCGTGTCGGCCAGCGGATGCGCCCTTCTCTCAGGCCAGCGCAGCCCCAAGCTGCCGACCGCTGCCGGAGGGATGGTGGAACTGGTTCCTGGCGAGGACGACACTGCCGCCTTTGCCGCAGCCGTGGCGGCTCTGCCGCCGGCCGGAGGCACACTGCGCCTGGGAGCAGGGACGCTGAAACTGGAAAGCGCCGTTGTCCCGCCTCAGGTTGAACTGCATGTTTTGGCCGGCGCCATGATCCATGTCGGCAAACAGCTGCAAATTGACGGCGCACTGCAGGCTGGCCCGTACCAGATATTCGACGGCCCCGGGCAAGTCACCGGCCAGGTCAAGGTGCGCGAGGTGCTGCCGCAATGGTTTGGGGCCAAGGGAGATGGCCATAGCGATGATACACGACCGTTGCAGCAGGCGGCAAACCTGGCGCAGCACAGCGAGGGGAGGACGCTCAGGATAAGCCAGGGAAGATACCTTTTCTGCAGCAACCTTCATATTCGCTGCAATGTGGAATGCCTCGGCGCCCTCGTCCAGCAGCTCGAAGTAGACCAGGCAAAGAGTCGCGTCGAAAACTTCTTCTATGTCCCGTCGCACAAGGTGCGCAAGAGCTTCCGGGTCATCATTGACAACGACCAGCCGCAAATAGCCTTGCAGGCCGCTCCCTTTTTGGGTCTGGAGGCAGGAGATTTCCAGTTGCCGACCTTCAGCCAAGTCCCGCTGGCCGACGGGTCGGGTCAGATTGACCTGCAAGAAGGGGGCACATTCCGCCTCACCTCCACTGACTTCTTCACGTCGCGCAACAACCAGTACGGCGACCAGTGGTATGACAAGACCGAGACGTCAATGCTGGTGTCAGGGCGAGGAGACTTTTACCCCGAATTGATGTATTCGTATCTGCCGCCTCCCGAAGCGTCGGAGTGGAATGCCGAAACGCTCTATAAAAAAGGGGACTATTGCCGTTGCGAGGGCAAGTTGCACAAGGCGACCTGGCCTTCCGGGCCGGGCGCCACCTTCAGCCACAAGTACAGGGGGGAAGTGGCTCTCGGCTCCAGCCGCCCTACCCCCGGCACCACCTCCTACGAATTCACCTTTGCCGACGGCACCCCGGAGCGCGTCCGCACCTGGCGCGAAGTCAATCTGACTGTGCATTATCAGCCTCCCCAGGCGCCGCTGACAATCAATGGCCTGGTCATTGAGGTGCAGGTCGACAACCCACAGGACGAGGTGCTGCGCTTGGACAACGGTCAAGCCCTGTTGGTGTCCCGCAGCAATGTGACGCTCAACAAGTTAAAGGTATTCTGCAACAATCCTAAGGCGACCCTCAGCGCGCTGGTCAAGAATGCCGCCTGCTGCAACGTCACTTACAATGACGCCTATATCTCCGGCGCCACCTATCATGGACTTGGCTACAACATCCACAACGGCGCTGCAAGCCTGCTTGCTTTCAACAACTGCGTTTCCGTCAACTGCCGAGATGGCATAGCCGGCCTCTGCAACAAGGACGTGACCATCGAAGGTGGCTTCTACAACCGCATTGACGACCACTACGGCATGAACTACACTATCCGCAATGTCAAAATGCATGCTATGAGCACAACGATTCCCGGCTACAGAACGCCGAAGGCCGACCTCAATGCCTGGCGCTTTGAGCCGACCACCGCCCTGGTCTTCGCCGGCGGCAACTTATTCATTGAGAACTGCCAAATCTACAACCCCAGCGGCATCCTTTCGTCGCGGGGCGACATCGGCGACTTCTTCGGTGAGATTGTGATGCAGAACCTGACCGTCCACGCTGACCGCCAGGTCACCCTGCTGGACATGTCAGCCTCCCAGAACTTTGACTATGCCCATGCCGTTCGGGTACCTGACAAGGTGGTGCTGGAGAACATCCGCAAAACCGGCACGGACGGCTTCCGGTTCAACTCCGATCTGGACAAAAGGCCAGAATCGCCCAAATTCGAGGTTATGATGCGCAACGTTGAGCCGATTGCAAGCATAACCTGCGGCAGCCCAATGGTATTTGACAGCTGCCTGTTCCAGGATGCTAAGTTCCAATTGGGAGAAGCCCAGTTCCGCTTCTGCACCTTCGACGGCTCTACCAGCGGCCTTGAGAAGTTTGTTTCGCCGCAGTCAACGGCAAACCGCAATTCACCTTTCTGAAAGACGAACACCAAGTGGCGCCAACTGCCTGATGAACTCGCCGACATTGACGCCCACAGCCGCGTCCACTCCGGCCAGGACGGCAATTTGGACGTCGGACGCGCCGAGGCGCTCAACACCAAAGTAAAGATACGCTCAGCGCATTTCCTCAATGCTTACATTTTTAACCATGGCAGCTGCGCCTTCAGGCATCCTGAGACCCACTGCAAAAAGCTGAATAGTCGCAGCCTCGTTTCGGATTTTGACGTCCTTTTCCAGGCTAGTCCAATCCATGTCCTGCTTTACCAGGATTCCATCATACGTCATGGTTAGCCCGGTGCTGCCGACATGCCGGATAACTACCCAGAATTCGCCATCGCCGAGATTCTCGGCACAAATATCCGCTTTCAGGCGGTAGGTTTTGCCGCCCGGAGCCTGTATTTGCGGCAGGGGGACAATAGAGGTCTGCCAGGCGTTCGCATCGCCTCGGTCCGGACGTCCTATCAGTCTGAGAATGGAGATGCCATCTTCGCCTTTTAAGCGTTCAGCATAGCCTTTTCGTTCGGGGAATGTCACCTGGATAATTTCGCCGGTGCCCATTTTTTCAAAGCGCAAGTAGGATGGTCGCCAGAGACCGCCCTTGCCTACGGTATTTTCCACCAGCACCGTGATCTGATTTTTCTCTCCGAATTTGACTAAGTCGGTAACATCGTATTCCTGAGGTTCTTGCCAGCTGTTGGGGTTGATGATGGCATCATAAATCAATACTCCGGCTTCCTGTCCGTTGAGCCAGAACCATCCGGATTCGTCGATGGCGCCAAGACGCAGGATAACCCGCTGTCCGGCTCGTTCTGCCGGAATCGTGATCTCTGTGCGATACCAGGCGGTGCGATATTCCACAAGTCCCTGGTCTTCAAGGAATCCCCAAGTGGAGAGAGAAGTCCATTCCTGATCATTGAAATCAGGCTTAAAGTAGCCGTTCTCGCGCCCTATTTCAGCGGTCTCTGCGCGCACCTGCCAAAATTCCGGCAGAGCGATTGCCTGCGTCAAATCTACGTCGATCAATTTCCAGGCATTGCTTTCGAGGCGGCCCTTCCCTGTGAAATACTCAACATCCGCAACCTGCGGGAGCAGATTTTTCCGGGATGCCTTGACCTGCTCTATTGCCTTCTGGCGCACGATATTATCATTGTCCGGATCAGCAAAAATCGCCGATGTCTGCGAACATAGCTGGGCATGTTCGCAGCCTTGGCGGATAAAGCGCACGCGTTCCGCCGCTATCGGATCGTCTTGGGCAAGGCTTGCAGCTTCATCAAGGATTGCCAAAGCCGGCGCAAAGACATTTTCCGGAAACAGCAAATGCGATACAGCAGTATAATAGAAACCATAGATAAACCACTTGCGCTCGCTTTTGGTCTCATGGATGTGGTTGAATTTTTCGGCGTTATCCATAGCATATTTTTCCCAGTAGGAGAAGTATTGCTGCATTGCCGGTGCGGCGGCGCCGAAAGCGGCACAATATTCTTCAACCAATTCCGCAACCGGCCGTTCCGGGTCAACGACAAGACGTCCCATCACATACAGATTCAGTCCTACGGTTCCCCAGGAGTTGTTCGGCCCGTCTATATCCAGGCCTAGCATGCCGTTTTGGTATGCCAGTTTAAATTCATGAGCATACTGGTTGTAGTATAATTCCGGCATGGCATAGCTGCTCAAATAGTAATTCGGGCGCAGGTATAAAACTTGCCCCGGATTCTCCCCAGGCTTTGATTTCAGCATCAACTAAGTCCTGATAGGCTTTGGTGCGGGGAAAAGGCAGGTCGTCAACAAAGCCAACCAGGATGTTTTTGTTCAATTTGGTGTGCCGGGGAGCATAGACATAATTCATATACGCATAACCGCCGACCTTGACCTGAGGATTGATCTGAGACGCCTTTTCCCACACTGCCTGATAAAACTTGGCATAACGTTCGCCGACATTGCGGTAGCTGGAATAATAAACCGTGGGCCAACGCAGGTCTTCACCGTCCCAAGCTTTGCAATTTTCACATTGACAGCGCCCGTAGGCATCATTCTCCTTGGCATTGACCGCCAGCTGCGTATAACCTGAATCGCGCCAGTTGTCAACGATCTGCTGATGCAGCGCCGGACAGGAAACGCACATGGACGCATAACGGTCATTCAGGCGTCTTCCCTGCGAATCCATCTCAAAGTATTCGGGATGTTCGGCGCCGTAGCGTTTGTACCAGTCAATAAATGCATGCCCTTGGCTGGAACAGCCGGCAAAACGGGTATACCTGGACTGATCAGCCCGCAAAAGCCGCCGGTTCCAGCGCCAGTCAAAACGGCGGACAGAGGCAAATTCCAAGGCCGGCTCGCGTCTGATATCGTAATTCCCGGTGCTGACGCTTTGCCTTGGCGGAATTACTTCGCCGCTTTCACTAGGCCAGAGCCAGCGCACGTGCAATTCCTGTTCCGCCCATTCATAGACGGCGTAAAGAGTGCCGGCCGCAGTTTGCAGGCGCTCGAGATCGCACCTGTGCCGTCGCGCCCGGCTAAGGCCAGGGAGTCTGCCGCGCTGACGATGCGGAAACCGCACAGCGGGAGTCCTTCCAAATCAAGGGCGGCAGCCCGACCCAGCAGGATGCGTTTCATACCGTCCGGAATAGCAGAAGGCGCTGCGATTGCCAATTCAACCCCAGTGGCCTTTTTCAAAATATAGCGCAATTCCTCCGCAGCATAGCTTTCAACTGGGAGCGGCTGGTCTGGCAGAACAATAACCGCCTGAGGTTGGCCGTCCTTGATAATTTCCCAAGCCTGGAGTGGAGACGGTAACAAAGCGGCAAGAGAAACCGCAAAAAAGAATCTAGTCATTGCTGAAATACTCCGATTCAAGAGCTTATTGGTTTTTCTGGTAGTTGCGAAAAGAATAAATTTTTATTCATCAGCCTTATGTTATGTGTTACCTAACATGGAACTTTCAGGATGATGACCAGTCCGCTTTACCATAATCGGAGAGTTAAAGGTTTCAAACATGTCGCTACGAATACAAGTCACCCATTTTCACCGTGTCGCCTTGCACTTCCCCGCCAGTAGACTAAATTTTCTTTAGTTTAACTTTAACTATATGTTAGAGACCAGCAGCCGAGGCAGGCTATTTTTCGGAGTTTTTTCTGTCGCCTGCCGCATCGGCGCTCATTTTTTCTGCCGTCTCCCTCAAAAGGATTTTATCATGCGCACCAGTCAACTTGCCGTCATGCGGGACAGGATTGCCGAGGCCTTGTCTTTGGCGACCCGCAAAGGCGCCAGCGCCGCCAAAATCTCTTTTTCCCACAATGAGAATCGCGCCTGTCGGTTTGAATCCGGTCGTCTGAAGGAATGCAACTCTGCTGACACCATGGGCTATTCCATCGCCCTGGTCGTCAACGGCCGTCGAGGGACGGCAACCAGCAACATTCCGGCAGCCATGAACGACATGGTGGAAAGAGCCGTTGCCATCGCTGCCAGCGGCGCAGTCGCGCATTTCACCGAGTACCCTGCCCCAGGAAATTATCCGTCCATCCAAACCTTCTCACCGGAAGTGCTCGCCATCACCCGGGAAAAAAACATTGACGACTGCCAAAGCATGGTTGACCAACTCAAGGCAGCCGACGCCAGCCTCGACATCTCCGCCGAAGCGGAAATCAGAGAAAACGAAAGCATCGTGGCCAACAACGCCGGCCTCATGCATGAAAATCGCTCCACATCCTGGGGCCTCGGCCTGGCTGTCCAGAAAACGACTGGCACGGACATGATGTTCAGCTACGCCGGCAGAGGATGGAGAGAATGGAACAACCTCTATGACCCTGATTACCTGGTCAACGAAATCCTCTTCGACCTGCGGCATGCGAGTCAATTTGCCACTATCCCGGACGGGGTCTGGCCGGTCTTTGTGCCCCCGCGCGCACTGCCCATGTTCCTATATCCAATCATCTTGGGCATCAATGGCCGCAACGTGTTCAAAGGTGATTCGCCGCTGAAAGACCGCTTGGGAACAACATGCTTTGCCGAAAACCTCAGCATCCTGGACAATCCACACATTGACTTTGCGCCGTCGTCAGCCCCGTTCGACTCAGCCGGCATCCCGACCCAAAAACGCTGGCTGGTGGAAAACGGCGTCCTCAAGACATTCTTGTATGACATTGACACGGCCAAGCTGGCTGGCCAAGAGCCGACCGGCAACTCCGGCTGCTCGCCCTACACCACGCTGGTCCAACCCGGCCAAGAAACAGCCGCCCAGCTCCTCGGCAGCATCAAAAAAGGCATTTATCTGAAAAGTCTGCTCGGATTCGGCCAGAGCAACATCATCAACGGTGACTTTTCTGCCAACCTCGCCCTCGGCTATTTGATCGAAAACGGCGAAATCGTCGGCCGCCTGAAAAACGTCATGTTAGCCGGCAATATCCTCGATCTTCTGAAAGGCGAAGTCCGCTTCAGTTCTGACTGCGACCCGCAGGACCAGCAGCCCGCCGCCGTTCTGGAAGGCATCAGCGCCGTCAGCGCCAAAGCCTGAGCCGCATGCCCCCGCCAGTCTGCACGACTGGCTTACCCCTTCAAAAACAAGGAATAGCACGATGCCTGACTCCCTGAACAATCAAAAGCGCGTTCATTGCGACTACCTTATCATCGGCTCCGGCCTCGCCGGCCTGACCGCGGCCCTGGAAGCCGCCCAGTTCGGCAGCGTCATCGTCGTCACCAAGACCAAGGCGGAAGAATGTAATACGCGCTACGCCCAGGGCGGCATCGCCTGCGTCATTGACGAGGACGACACCTTCGAAGCCCATATCGCAGACACCATCGCTGCCGGCGCTGGGCTCTGTCACCCGGATGTGGTTCAAGACATCGTCAAAGCCGGCCCGGCCCGCGTCCGCGACCTGGAAAAATACGGTCTTCAGTTCACTCGGCGCGGGGAAATCATGGATTCGTCCTCGCCTGAGCAGGCGCAGCAATTTGACCTCGGCCGGGAAGGCGGCCACTCGGCTCGGCGCGTCCTCCATGCTGGCGACATCACCGGACGCGAAGTCAGCGACGTGCTGCTGGCGCGCTGCCGCGAAAATAAGAACATCACCATCCTTGAACATAGCCTGGCTGTTGACCTGATTTCCAGTCGACACTTGGATTGGCATGAGGAGAACATCTGCCTGGGCGCATACGTGATGGACACCGCCACCGAGGAAATCAGAACCTTCCTGAGCTCCTACACCCTCCTGGCCACTGGCGGCGCTGGCAAAGTCTACCTATGCACATGCAATCCAGACGTTGCCAGCGGTGACGGCATCGCCATGGCCTACCGAGCCGGCGCTGAAATCTCTAACATGGAGTTCTATCAATTCCATCCGACCATCCTCTTCCACCCCAAGGCTAAGTCCTTTTTGATCAGCGAGGCGGTTCGCGGCGAAGGCGCTGTGCTCAAAGTCCTCCGGAATGGCCAGTATGTTGAATTCATGCAGGACTACCACCCGCTCAAGAGCCTCGCGCCGCGTGATATCGTGGCCCGGGCCATTGACAACGAACTGAAACGCTCCGGCCAGGAGTGCGCCTGGCTGGACATCCGGCACCACCCCGAATCCTTCCTCAAAAAGCGCTTCCCCAACATCTTCCAGGAATGCCTCAAATTCGGCGTCAACATGGCCACTGACCTGATCCCGGTGGTGCCAGCCGCGCATTACTGCTGCGGCGGCGTCCGCACCGACGTCAACGGCGTGACCAATGTCAAGCGGCTGTATGCCATCGGAGAAGTCGGCTGCACCGGTCTGCACGGCGCCAACCGGCTGGCCAGCAATAGTCTTCTTGAAGCCATGGTCGTGGGCTACAACGCCGTCCACCACAGCGCCGGCCGTGGACTTGACAAGCCAGCAGTCGATGAAGATTTAATCCCTGACTGGAAGCATGGCGACGCTGTCAACTCAGATGAATTGATCGTCATCGCTCATAACTGGGATGAAATCAGGCGCTTCATGTGGGACTTCGTCGGCATCGTCCGCACTAACAAGCGCCTCGAACGCGCCAAAAACCGAATCCGCCTGCTCCGCAAGGAAATTGAAAAATACTACTGGAATTTCTTTGTCACGCCAGACTTGATTGAGTTGCGCAACCTGGCCTCTGTCGCTGAGATGATCATTGACAGCGCCATCGCACGTCCGGAAAGCCGCGGCCTGCACTATAATCTGGACTATCCGACCGCAGAGCCAAACTCCCGCGGCAAAGACAGCATCCTGTGTCGGCCACTCAAACAAAAAGTCTGGTTTGAATGACCACATTCAGAGCGGTAAGATAGACTTGTAGCGTCAAACCATAAATTAGGCTGTGGATGGCAGTCCACCCTAGGTTACGCGCGTGTTGCCTGCGCTGCGGCGAATGCCTCTTCAGCCATGTAGGAGCTGCGCACCAAGGGGCCGCAGACAGCCCTGGCAAAGCCGATTTCGGTTTCGGCAAAGTCGCGCCACTCATCGAATTCCCTTGGGGTGACCATACGCGCCACTGGCCAATGTTCGCGGGTCGGGCGCAGATACTGCCCGATGGTGATCATGCTCACGCCTGCTTGCTTCAAGTCACGCAATGCCTGCTTCACCTCGTCCGAAGTTTCGCCTAAACCGAGCATCAAGCCGGACTTGACCACTGTCCCTGGGGCGGCATGCTCAGCCGCATAGCGTAACACTGCCAGGCTGCGAGCATAATCAGCATGACTACGAATGATGGGGGTCAGACGAGACACGGTTTCGAGGTTATGCCCGAAAACCGCTGGCTTCGCCTGTAAAACCAAATCCACGCAGGCGACATCGCCGCCATAGTCGGAGCACAGCACTTCCACCCGCGTCTCTGGGCAGCGTTGGTGAATCGCGGTGACAGCGGCAGCCATCTGTCCGGCGCCGCCATCGGGCAAGTCGTCACGAGTCACGCAAGTCAACACTGCGAAACGCAAGCCAAGGGCAGCAATCCCCTCCGCGATTTTCTGCGGCTCAAGAGGGTCGGGGGCCGAGGGTCGACCATGCTTGACAGCGCAGAAGCGGCAGTTACGGGTGCAAGTATCTCCCAACAGCATAAACGTCGCCGTGCGCCGCTTCCAGCAATCGCACAGATTTGGGCATTTGGCGCTTTCACAGACAGTATGCAACTGGCTGTTGCGAAGCAAGGAACGCATTTCAAGCCGTTCCCGGCCGCCGGAAAACGGCACTCGCAGCCAATCTGGCAGAGGCTCTGGTCGGTGCTCCGCAGTCTGAGCCGACGCCAACCAATCGAAAAGACGCTTAGTCAGATCGCGGTCGACAAGTCGCAGCGCCGGCGGCTGCGACCCGGTCGCCATGTCACGCAGGGCCGTGAGCATCGCCCGGTCGGCCGGCGCTAAATCAAGGCCGCCCACTTCAGCAGCGGAGAACCAGGCAAAGGCCTGCCCTTCACGGGCTTCCGGCGCATTCTCGGCGGCCAGGCTGCACCACATAAAATGAAGCCGCACGGTCTTGTCAGGATATGCGTAGTCGAACGCCAGCATCGGCTGGGCAGCGGCTACATGCAGGCCTAATTCCTCAGCGGCTTCGCGCCGGATGCAGTCTTCCAAACTCTCGCCTGGACGCACCTTGCCGCCGGGGAATTCCCACTTGCCAGCCTGGTGACTGCCAGGTCGCCTGGTCGCTAACAACAAGCGGCCGTCGTCGGAAAAAACGACGGCCGCACAGACATCAAGAACTCGCAAGGTCATTTTCTCTCGCCGATCAGGAATTCAGCGCGCCGATTCTTCTGGTGGTCGGCTTCTGTCACCGCATTGACGACGACAGGGCGGTCTTCGCCATAGCTGATCGTGTGCATGCGCCCGCCGTCAATGCCCAGGGAGACCAAGTATTCGCGGACAGACAAGCAGCGGCGTTCAGACAGAGAGCGGTTGTATTCGTCACTGCCGCGCTCGTCGCAATGGCCTTCGATCACAACGCTAAAGCCTGCATTCTCGCGCAGATAGCCGGCCAAAGCGTCCAGTTTCGGCCGTTCCGAGGCGCGCACTTCCGAACGGTTGTAGTCGAAATAAACTTTGTCATTCCAATAGGAGCCATTTTTCAGGAAGGAATCCGCCGTTCCCAGCGATTCTCCCAGCGGGGCCCATCCGCCGCCGCCCAGGCTATCCGCTCCTGCTCCAGCGCCGGCTGCGCCCACACCGGCAACACTGCCGCTTGCGCCGGGACCTGGAACAAACAGCGGGTCAAGATCGCCTGGGGTCAGGCCGCCGCCAGCGAAACTGCTGTCGCCGCCAGCCATAGCGCTGCCCTGTGAGCCGGGAGGATTGTTCTGCAAGCCCTCCAGGTTCAGTTTCGGTTTCTTGCTGCAGCCAACCGCAAGCACGGACACTGCCAGCGCCAAAACAAGAATCTGTCCCAAACCATTCTTCGTCATCATTTGCATCTCCTTCTGTCCTTTTACCAGTTTCAAAACCAAAGCAATTTATTTTTTATATTCCAAGGGAAATAAAGATTTCCCTCCACCTAAGCAGGCACAGCATCACTGCATCACAGTCGATCCCCCAATAGTTTATTTTCCACGATGGCGCTCTCAATCCAGGCTGCGATATTTTGTGCGCCAATCTCATTGTGCAAGAACCAAGAATCCGGGGCCATCCAGCGCCGTGCGCTTTTTTCGCCATTGACCGTGAACAGCGCCCTAGCATCAACAACAGTATTCAGACCGGCGTTGGCGCAGGACTGCTTGACCTGGCGGAAGACAGCGTCAAACAACGTCTGCTGGCGCTCTGCCCAACGGGCATGTGCGTCCCGGTCATAGCGTCCTTCCGGCGACTCCTGCGGATAGACCGGGTTTGGCAGCCAGCAAAGCGCCGGGTAGTTGGCGGCATGCAGCAGCTGGTCGAACCGGCAGAAATCGTCAGCCAGGGCCGCTGTCCGCCGGGCGCATTCATCGTCTGGCGCGGAGGCTCCGAATCCGCAGCGGGCGTCGCTGAAGGCAAAGGAAAAGATGACCAGCTGCGGCTCAAACGGCTTGAGATCGCGCTCAAAGCGCTTGCAGGCCAAGGCTGTAGTGCAGCCGGGAATGCCAGCGTTCAGCACGCAGACATCCTCGCCGTCGCCCAACCGCTGCTGTAAGTTCTGCTGCAAGAGAACGGGCCAGGAGCGGCTTTCATCCTCGCAGGACAAGGTCAATTCGTCCCCTATGCAGACAATGCGCACGGTCGCTTGTTCCATGTGGTCGACCGTTTCGCGCGTCATGCGCGGCGGCCAATCACGGATGACGGCGTATTCTGTCCAAGAGCCGGCCTTGGGAATGCGAATAAGCAGGCGGTCGCTCTGGACTGGCTCCGGCTCCGGCGGACGGATTTGGGCGATTTCAAAGCCCACGCAATCAGCGCAAAGACTCGGGCGCACCGAAACGGCAAGAGCGCAATCCAGCTGCTCCTGGGAGGAAAGCAGGATGGTCTTGCCGCAATGCTGGCAGGTGATTTCCTTGGCAGGGTGATTGGCCAGGAAGTCATTGCAGACGTGACAGCGCTTGGCCGGCGGTGTAGTCCGACCCGCGGTGAGGTCGCGCAGTTGTTCTTCGGCCTTGTAGACCCAGGTTCCTTTGCAGCCATTGACCCGGCAGGGCACTTCTTTGTCAGACAATGTTTTCAGGAGTGCTACGCAGTCATCGCACAGTTTCGCCGGCGCTCTGATCTGGCCATGCTGCTTAGCGCCTAACTGCATGCTTCGCGTCCACACCCAGGTTTTCCGGCAGGCGTGGTTGCGGCAGGGTTGTTCAATATCCTTGGCAGAATTATAGAACGAGAAGCAGTCGTTGCACATTCGATTGGGCGCAGTTGGCTCCTGCCCTTCCGGGGTGGCTGCCAAAGCTTCCAGCTGGTCATAGACGCGCCAGGTCCAGGTATTTTTGCAGCCATGAATCCGGCACGGCTTTTCCTGCTCTTGCAGCTTGGCGCTGCGCGCCAGGCAAACATCGCACAGACGACGCGGTGGCTCTTCCAACGAGCGCCCGGCCTTCAAGTATTCGAGTTGTTGGTAACGATTCCAGAGCACTGTATTCGTGCAGCTCTTGATGCGGCAGGGGAGCTGCCGATCCTCCAAAGTGTGCAGCGTCTGAAAGCATTCCTCGCACAGGCGACGCGGCGCTGGCTTGCCAGCGGCTTCCAGCTGGTCGCGCGCCGTCCAAGTCCAAGTGTTCTTGCAACCTTTCATGCGGCAAGGCTGCTGGACGTCCTTGACGTTTTTCAGTTCATCCCGACATTTCTGGCACAGCCCCCTGGGCGGACGGTCGCCGCGACCGGCGGCCAAGGCCTCCAACTGCTGATAGCGGTTCCAGACCCAGGTTCCATCGCAACCCTTCTTGGAGCAAGGCAATTCCTGGTCAGACAACGTTTGCAGGCGGGAATAGCACTCGTCGCACATCCGATCCGAGCGCAGGCTCTTGCCGGTCGCCAGGGTGTTCATGACCGCATCGCCGGAAATCTTCAGGAGATTGCGACATCCTCGCACCCGGCAGGGCACTTCCGTCGCCGGGAAAAAATCACCTAAACTACCAAAATTGCTGCCCAAAACACAATCTCCTGAAAAACACAACTCGTTCCAGCATAAAAAACGGTTCCATGCTGTTGTCTATACATAAAATGTCACATAACGAAAATAATATCCGTCCTGTGGTTTGCAACTAGACAGGCCCTTAAAACACGTTTTTTTTCACTTCACCTCGCCTTTTTTGACCAATCCGCCCAAACGTCAGCAATTTTAGTCGAAAAAAACTTAATGATAAGGTATGTTATGGAAACAGAAAGACATCCGGCGCTGAACCATGCGGAAAAGGCCGATGGCTGTTATTACGTCGTCCAAGCGCTGTTCTCGTCTTGTTACCAACTATTCATCAACCCCTTAGGATGCTGATCATGACTAAATCTTTCTTCCCTGCTCTTCGACGGCGCTGGCTTGTCACCGCCCTTTCCCTGCTTGCCGCAGTCGCCTTAGGTCAGGCTGACCCATCGGCCGTCCTCGTCCCCGGCATGACGGCGCTGCCGGAACCGATCCTGGTGATGATTGACGGTCGAGAAAACGAAATATTCACCCGCCGACCGACCTTTGTTCCCGGCATGGACATCATCAATGTCCTCCTCTCCCATCTCGGCGGCAATAACTTCCTCTGGCGCATTGACTTCCGAGAACAGCCAGCTTTTGACGAAGGCGTCTTCAACCTCTTTCTCGACCTTGACCTTGACGCTGCCACCGGCATCCAAGCCGTTGAGCCGGAGACGAAATCCGGGCCGCCGCCGCCCCTGGCCGGCGCTGACCTATCCGTGACCTTTTCCCGGAATAAGTGCATCCAGCAGACCTGGAGCGCTGCCGGCGCCGCTGGCGAACAACGTGAGATTCCATTTTACATCCGCAACCGGGAACTCTACTTCCGCACTGAACTTGCTCTGCCGACCAAGCAGGGGCGCGTGTCGCTGGCGATTGCCGCCAACACCCACTCCATCGTCACTCCGGAAAAGCCCAACCCGGTCATGCGGGACACTACCCGACGAGTCGTGATACATCGTTTTGAATTGAAATCCGAGAAGACAGCGCCGGACAATCTGGACAGCGATGGCGACGGCATCCCAGACGCCGTCGAAGAGATTTTTGGCGCCCGCCCAGACCGTGCGAATTCATTCACCACCCTGGCGAAGTCGCCGCTGTTGCCGGCAGGACGGCGCGCCAAGCCGACGTATGTGGCTGGCATGGACATGACCGAAATCGCTGTCGCGCACGTTGCCGAAGACCGCTTCATCTTCCGCACCACGTTCGCCGCCCCGCCGCCGCTGGCCGACATGGTCCACATCATCTACCTGGACACTGACAATTCCAAGGCCACTGGCCGCGATATGGGCGCTGACCACCCCGGCACCGGAACTGACGTTATGCTCTTTATGGTTGCCGGCAAAGCCTCCATCAGTCTGCATGGGGACGTGCAGAAAAAATATCCCAGCGGCCAAATCAGGCATGCCCTGGTCGGTAACCACCTGTACTTATGCGCTGACCTGCCGATTGAGACCAGGCCGGACGGCGCTGCCTTCGGCATGTTTTCCATCACCCATACGGCCGGCACCCCCAAGCCAACGATGAACGACAGTATCAGCCGCGTGGACTGCACCGGCATCCCCCTTGTCCCCGATGCTAAACAGCCCTTTGGCGACGGCTGGAAAGGCACTGCTGCGATGCATCGCGCCTACGGCCTCAGCCTAATCCGTCCCCTGCTCTCACGACCGGACTGCATCGTCATCCCCTATGACAAACTCGAATTAGCCGGCTTTGACATTGACTACTACACCAACCGGCAGTACGGTCACCTCAAGGCCCTGCGCCCACGCGCCGCGGCCGGACACACCGCGCCAAAAGGACGCTTCCATGTCGGATTCATGATCTTCGACCGCAGGGACGGCTCTGATATCGGCTTGCGCATTGACAACCACGAAATCGCCCGCGCCCGCATCAATGCCGGCAACCGGAACTACTGGATTTACTGGCTGCCCGAGGCCCGTGACTTCACTGGCGCCGAATACGTCGAACTGATCGCTCTGGGCGGAAACGCACCCCACCCGATTTGCAGCCTCTTCTTCTCCCCTGAGGCGCCACCGCAGCGCGAGCAGTCCACCTCAGCGGACAATCTGACCATCTACATCCCGCCAGCCACGGTTGGCGAGGCCCTGGTCTCCTGGACTTCCGAGCATCCGGTTCCAGCCCGCCTGGAGTACGGCATCGGCAATTTCGAGCAGGTCTTTACCGAGCCGCGCTCCATGCTGGTGCACAAAGCACACTTAACCGGCCTGGATCCGTCCCAGACCTACCAGGCCCGGGCTGTCGGCATTGATGCTGACGGCAGCCCGGTCTACAGCCAGACCGTCACCTTCCGACCGCAGCCGAAGCAGCCGCCCGCCACCCGCACTGGCCGGCATCGCATCCCCCTCGCTGTCACCAACCCGCATCCTTTCCCAGCAGAAAACTGGCTCATCCGCAGCGGCGTTCCCTTTCCCCAAGGCGACCTTGCCAACGCCAGCCAGGCCCGCCTTCTCAATGATGGGCGCGAAACGCCAGCCCAAATTGCCCCTGCCGCCTGGTGGCCGGACGGTTCCATCCAATGGCTGACCATCACCTTCGCAGCCTCGGCGCCGCCCCAAAAAACAGCGGAATATGTCCTCGAATACGGCCAGGAGGTCAAATTCACCCGCGCCGCTGGGGCAGACCTGGCGACGGCTGACGCTGACGGCATTCTCATTCAGACTGGGGCAGCCTCATTCCGCGTCAACGCTGCCGGCGAACTGGTGCTGCCAGACGGCAAGCCGGTGCGCACCCGCATCGTCACAGCTGGCGAAGGCGCCAGCACCCTGGCCACCGGCGAACTGCCGGCATCCGTCATCCTTGAGGAAAACGGCCCGGTTTACGCCCGGGTGCGTTCGTCAGTGACTTTCCCGGATGCCGCTGGCCAGCCGGCCTTGACCATCATCTGCCGCATCGAAGCCTGGCGCGGCGCCAAGGTGGCCAAGCTGTCCCACAGCTTCCTGGTGCAAGGGAAGCCATTATATTCCACCTTTGAATCAATTGATTTGGAAGTGCCGGTCGCCGCGTCCAGCTGGGCCGCATCGCGCCTGGATGGTCAACCCCTGACCTTCTCCCAAAACGACCGCGCCTTCCAGCGCCGCGAGCATGAACTGCTCGTCAACCAGGCGGAACCCATCGATGCCAGGCTCCTGGGTGACTTCATCGCTGGCGACAGCCTCGTCGTCCTGCGGCATTACTGGGAGCAATACCCCAAAGGCGTCAGCGTTGCCGGCGACCTTCTCCGGCTTGAACTCTGCCCGGACTTTGAGGCTGGATACTATGACAGCTTCCCGTTCAACAAGCACAGCACTAAAATCCATTTTTATCTTCACGATGGCGTGTACAAATTCCGTCGCGGGCTGCGCAAGACGCACGAACTGCTCATCGGCGCTGGCGGCGCTGCCGAGGCCGCCCTATTCCAACGGCCGCTCCTGGCCACCGCGCCGCCAACATGGTACTGCGACAGCAAGGCGTTCTATGAAATCGCGCCCCGTGATCCGGAAAATTTCCCCACTTACGAGGCCCATGCCGACCGCAATTTCGCCGCCTACCGTCGCCAGCGCGAGGCCAGACGCGACTACGGCATGCTCAATTTCGGCGACTGGTTCGGCGAGCGCGGCGTCCATTGGGGCAACAGCGAATATGACAACACGGCCACCTTCCTTCTCCAATACGTCCGCTCCGGCGACCCGGAATGTTTTTTCCTGGCTGACGAGGCAGAAAAGCACGTGCGCGACGTTGACATGAGGAATTGGGACCCGGACCCGCTCAAGATCGGCCATGTCTACATTCACCAGGTCGGCCATCATGGCGGCTACTATGACCGTTCCCCGCCCGGCGAAGCTGCCTGGGGCAGCGGAAGCGGAGGCGTCACCCATGCCTGGAGCGAAGGGCACCTGTGGCACGGCTTCCTCACCGGCGACAGCGAGGCCATCGCTGCTGGCCTCAACACCGTCGACTATTACATCGCAACGCGTTTCAACCGCTTTTACGACTTCTGCGACTTGCGCGACCCGGGCTGGCATCTGATCATGAATGCCGCGGCCTATCAGGCCACCCTCGACCCAGTCTACCTCAACGCCTCCCGTGTCATCATCGCCCGGGTGCTGGAGTTCCAGGATAAAATTCCGCGGCCGCTGCCTGAACACCAAGTCGAGCCCGGCCGCACCTACCAGGTCGGCGGCTGGTCCCGCATGATGGTGCCTGGGCACTGCCATTGCGAACCGAGGCACCGGGGCAACGCCAACTTCATGATCGCGGTACTCTTGTCCGGCCTGAAGTACTACTATGCCACCACCGGCGACCCGGCGGTCAAAGCGTCGCTGATTGCTGGAGCTTATTATCTTCTGGATGAATGTTATTCCGAAGAAGTCGCCGGCTTCCGCTACACGTCCTGCCCGGCCATGAGATACAGCCGCAACGCCTCGCCTATCCTAACCGAAGGAATCGCTGCCGCCTTCCGTTGGACTGGCGACCAGCGCTTGGCGCACCCGCTGATTCACGGCCTGCCAGCTAATGAACGCGGCTCTGCTTATGGCAACGCCTATTATTACCGCTGCGGCCCGCGCCTCCTGGCTGACATGAAAGCAGCCGGCTTGAAATGGGATTCCGGCATGGCCGTCCCAAGCGAAGTCAGTGACGTCTACAAAAAACCGCAATGGTTGGAGAAAGCCAAAAACGCCGTCATCGTCCAGGCTGAGGATTTCTCTCGCCAAGGCGGCGGCGAATGTCAAAAAATCGGCGGGCGTCCTGGCGCCTGGGGCCAAATCGTCAGCTACTGGCATGCTGACATTGGTCACTGGCTGGAATGGGAGGTCGACATCCCCGAGGATGGCAACTACGCCGTGCGCTTCCACTACGCCACCTCCACCCCGGAAACCCGACGCGACTTCCTGATTAACGGCAAGCTGCCCTGCCCCCAGGCTGAAAACATCACTTTCCCAGCCACTGGCGGCTTTGGCACGAACCCATTTGACTGGAACTACCGCGCCCTGGTCGACGCCGAGAAAAAGGACCTCGCCATACCCCTCCGCAAAGGACGCCACACCATCCGCATGATCAATAAAAACGATGGCTTGGCCTTCGACTTCTTCGTCCTCTTCCAACCATGATTTGCATTACCTAAAAAAAGTACTTTTTTACGGGCGCACACTGCTCCTTGGGTTTGGTAGACACATTGAGATGCCTGAGTTATTTTTCACAAAGCCGGGAAGAAGCCAAAAAAAGATGACCGACAATGACAGAAAAAATCATTTTAAGGAAAAATTAAGTTTTTACTATTGAAAAAATCATTTTTGCAAATATATTCCTCTTCATGTCCGAGAATTTTCGCCGAATTTGATTAAATAATTCAAAAAAATTGGTGTGAAGGGGAGATGGCCATGTCATCGCTTTTAGCGTCGTTTGGGTGCCCCGGCTCGGAATTCCATCCTGTACCCTGGTGGGCTTGGAACGGTCGACTGACCAAGGAGGGCATGTGCCGACAGCTGGATAAAATGCTCCAGCAGGGGATTTATGAATTTTTCATTTTCGCGCTTTATGGCCTTGAACATCCGGTGTTCTTGCAGGAAAGTTGGTTCGAGTACATCGGCTTCACGCTGGCGGAGTGTCGCCGTCGTGGCATGAAGGTGTGGATATACGACGAATTGAATTGGCCGAGCGGCTCCGCCGGAGGCTGGGCAGTCAAGGAACATCCCGAATACCGTTCCTGGCACCTGACCAGCCTTACCGTCGATTTGCAGCCCGGGGAGACATACTACCTGGATGCGGCCGTGCAGGTCTATGCGGCCTTCTGGAAGACCGGCGACGGCGCTGTCCTGGCGCCCATGCCGTCCCGGGAAAACGACGTCTGGCGAAACACGACTGGAGCTGCCGGCACCCTGATGCTGGTGCTGAAGAAGACATCCAGCTACTGCTACCTCAATTGCAGGGGCGTGGTTGGCGCTTGGGGGCAGCGTGGTCAGCTCGATTTTCTTAACCGGGACGCCGTCAAGGCGTGGATGGGCTACATCCATGAGCAGTACTATGAGCGTTTCCGGGATGAGTTCGGGCAAACGCTGAAGGGCTTCTTCTTTGACGAGCCGCAGATTCATCCTTACGAGGAATTTTCCATCCCGTGGACACCCTCCCTGCCGGGGCTGTTCCAGGAGCGCTATGGCTACGACTTGATTCCGGAGCTGCCGCGGATTTTTGTTGACCTGCCTGGTTTCGCCCGGGTTCGAGCCAACTACTGGCGGCTGGTCTCCGAGCTGTTCGGCGGCAACATGCAGATGATGGCGGAATGGTGCTCCAAACGCGGGGTCGCGTTGACTGGACATATGCTCGCGGAGGAAGTCTCCCCCAATATGCGGGCGGCCATTTCCCTCAGCGGCGACCTTCACGTCGCCTTGCGGCATATTCCGATTCCGGGCATGGACCTTCTCGGCTTCAGTACCTCGTTCGCCATACAGGAGGTCTATGGACGTCCCATATGGTATTCCGACCGTGGTTCCCGGTCGCTGATCATTACGGCGAAGCGTACCAGCTCCACGGCGCGCTATTCCGGTGCTGCTCGCGTCATGTGCGAGGCATTTGGCGTGCGGCCAACCACGGCCGACCTGGCCCAGCAGAAAGTCATCAACGACTGGCTGGCAGCGCTCGGCATCAGCCTGATCAACGACAACCTCCTCTCCTATACCAACACCGATTTCCGCAAGCGTACCGGCTCCGTCAAGTTCAACCAGCCCTGGTGGAGCCTGTACCGGCTTTTCACCGAATGCTCGGCGCGGCTGTCGCGCTTTGCGGCGAGCGGGCGCCTGGAAACCGGGCTGGCCGTGCTCTATCCGCAGACGACCCAGGTGGCGGCGACGCCGATGGGGCCGGGTGAACCGACGCCACTGGCCGCCCATGCCAGTGCCTTCAACCTGACCTTGGACACCCTGGTCCGCAGGCATCTCGACTTCGAGGTTCTCTTCGAGGCCATGTTTTTCACTGGCGAGGCGACAGCTGCCGACGGGGTCATCGTGGCGCCGGCCAGCCGGTTTCACGTCGTCATCCTGCCGCATGTGCTTTATCTTGACGCCGAAGTGGCGTCTGTCCTGGCGGCGTTTGCAGCGGCCGGCGGCCTTCTGGTGGCAATCGACACTGTCCCGCAGGTCATTGGTGGCGGCGAACTGGCGGGGGTGGCCGAGGTCATCTCCAGCTCGCATCCCGACTTCAAGTCCCGCCTGGCGGACGCCGTTGCCGCCAAGCTGACGCCGACGTATCCTGAATTTTTCACATTTTCAAGTGAAATTAAGATAACTACATGTTTTTCCAGGCTTTTCAGCTTGTTTTTTTTGTTTTTGTAGTTATCTTATATTTTGAACTAAGGATAAGCACAGAGTGCGTAGTCTATCACAAGGAGGCACCCATGGCATACATCGTCAAGCAGCCCAAAGGCGACGGCATCACCCATCTCTACCTGACCCGCAGCCACAGGGTGCCCGGCAAGGCGAACCCCGTGCAGACCCGCACCTATCTCGGGGTGCTTGATCCGGCGTCCTCCGAATTGCTTCTCGGGAAGGGGCAGGCCGAACCCGGCGGGGACGTCCTGGCGCTCTTGCATGGCAAGGGGATCGGCTACAGCGGGAAACGCGTCCCAAGCCCGGAACAGAGGCGCATGCTCCGCAAAACTGAAGCCTTGGGTTCCGCCCTGCGCGGCAGCCGGACCCTGGAGGCGGGGCGGGTCATTCTCCTGGAGCGGCTTGCTGTCGGCGCGGGCTTGCTTGCCGCTCTTGCCTCCGCCTTTGGCGAAAGTGACGGAATGCGGCTGCTGGCGGCCGCAATCTACGAGTGCTGTGAAGGCGACGCGCTCTGCCGGCTCGGCGACTGGTTGCAGGACACGGTTCTTGCCGATGCGGCCCCCTCCCTCTCGCCTGCCTCCGTCACCCGCCTGTGCCAGGATGTCGGCGCCAGCCTGGATCGGCGGGAGGCCTTCTTCCGCGAATGGTTCCGGCAGTGCAACTACCCGCGGGCGCTGATCAGCGACACCACATCCATTTCGAGCTACGCCGAGAAGCTTGAAATGGTGGAGTGGGGACACAACCGCGACCGGGAAAACCTGCCGCAGGTAAATCTCAACATGGTTCATGCGCGCCTCGTCAACCTCCCGCTGTACTACCGGCTCATCCATGGCAGCGTCCCCGACGTCGCCACCATCGTCAACACGGCGGCCTTCCTTGCGGAACTGGGGATTTCGCAGTACAGCTTCGCGCTTGACCGCGGTTTTTTCAGCGCGCCCAACCTCTTCTATTTTCACGACCACGGCCTGAGCTTCACCATTGGCGTCCCCCTGGGGACCGGCAACAAGGAGGCCATGCGGGTGCTGGACGAGTGCCGCCTGAAGCTGCGTTCATTCAAGAGCACCATCGTTTCCGGCGGCAGCACCCTTAATCACGCAGCGGCGGCATACAGGGTCGTGCAGAAGGGGGCGAAGGGCGAAAAGAACAGGCATTTCACCGCCTTCGCGCATGTTTACCTGAATAAATTCACCAAGGCCAGGCAGGAGCGGGAACTGCAGGAAGTCCTGCACGGCATCATGAAGGGGTTCAGTGAATGCCAATTCCAGGACATGGAGGAGGCGGAGGAATGGGTCCGCGCCCAAGCCGGGCGGGCGCATGCCGGGCTGTTCAAGGTCACCCCGGGGCGGGGCGGGGGAAGGAACCCGGGCGAAAAATTCGCCCGGTCGCGGGATGGCGGGTTCTGCCTCGGC
>JAAZKI010000251.1 GCA_012799905.1 Lentisphaerota bacterium
TAGCAAAGTCAAAGCGGTGCGCGTCAGCCCAGCCGATAGTCGCACTGGCCAGAAATGCCAGCCCCAGGCCAAAGGCCCGAGCAAATAATCCTTTGTTTGTCATATCTTTCATCCTTTTTCCAAGATGGTACGCTGCAATATTCACGTCACTCTGACCGGCTGTCTCTTAAAATGGCCCCCGAATCAGCACGATGTCGTCTCTGGCTTCGGCGATGATTCGACCGTCCTGCTCCAGGCGGCGCAACAGCTGGTACCGGCCACTGTCCGCGAATGACCAAAAGATACGCAGCACGGCCTCAGGCCCGATAGCGTGGGTAAAGCCGCTGACAACGCACCGGCCGCTCTGGTCTGCCAGCCACCATGATATGGTCAGCTGCCGCCGTGACAATGTAGCGACCTGCACCGGGAAACGCACGGTCGTAGCCTCACAATCGGTCAAATAAAAAACGTTGCGTTCTAACTTGCCCAACACTGGCGGCACGGTCGCCAGCTGACGCATGAGCTTGCGTATGACGCGGCCAGCGGAAAGCACTTCAATCTCCAGGTTGGCGCCGGCGTCCTGCTCAGTCAACTCCCATTCAATGGCGACATCCGCCTCTTTCTGTGGCGCGACGGTGACCGTCCGCTCGCTGACTTTCTGTCCGCTCAGGCCGCCCCGCACCACGACTTCGGCAGGCTTTTGGTCCCAATTCTTCAAGGTGAGCCGAGCTTCATTGCGGCCAACCTGGCAGTCGCCAAAGTCATACGCAACCAGGCTCAGACGCATGCCCTCCGGGCTGATGCCGCGCAAGACGTCAAAGGCCGTCAATTCAGCAAACTTGCTGATTGACGACTTCAGGCTGGTGGCCAGCTGCGTCTGCACCCCGGCTCGCCGCCCCCGTGCGATGTGGAACGTCCAGTCTGCCCCGGGACGTCCCAGCGGCAAATTGGCATACGGCAGGCGCGCCTCCAGGGTCCAGCGGTCTTTCTGCTTCTGAACCTTGGCAATCAAGCCGCTTTCCCAGCTTAAGTCCAATTTGGCGCCGAAATAGTCGCTGATGCCGTCCATGATTACGCCATTGGCATTGACGACAATCTGAACGTGGCTCTGCCGATCGCCAGCCGGATTGAAAAACAACTCAACGCTGTCGTCCATCCAGGTTTTACCGTCATGCTCCGTGGCTTTGAGGTACAGTGACTTCATATCCGGCTCCATGCACTCCACCGCAATGAGCAAAGCGTCTTTTTCCTTTGCCAGCCAAGCCCTGGTCTCTGGCATGGTGGCATCAGGAGCAAGCCGGAAGGGCTGGAATTCTTTGATCAATGCCGGCCCTTGCCAGCACTCTTCGTTCAAACGGCCATCAATTACGACTGGCTGCTTGGCCACCACGTCCACAACATACGTCTCAATCTGCGCTGAAACGGCAGTTCCCATCAACAGGAGTGCTGCCAGCAGCTTGGGAAACAACGGAAGCATCCGTCTGTCTTGCGGTGTTTTCATTTGCTGGCCTCCCACGGTGAAGAAATGACTTTGATTGGCACACTGACCTTGCGCTCCGGATTGGCGGGAAACGCGGTCAGCTGGTATTCGCCTGGCGCCAGGCGCAGCTCGGCCACGTCAATATCCAGCCTCTGCTTGCCGCGCCGCACCGGGAGCGTCTCCAAGCGCAACGACTTGCCGCCCTGGGACAGCTCAAACGGAATCCCCCGCGCCGCGTCTGACGCAGGCCCCTCGACCACAATCTCAACCGGAATCACGCCGGTATCGGCAAACAGCACGGCTGACTGCGCCGTCATGGCTGACACCCGGCAAAAACTCGACCGAACCAGACGGAAGTCGGCAAAGTGAAAGTCAAGCTTGTCCCCGTGGCGATATTCACTCTCGCTGATGTTCACGCCGATCCTTTCCAGCTGCTCTGGTGACTTGATCTCGGAAATTGGCTTGCGGACCTGGGTCCACTGGCCCAGGGGCAAAGGCACTTCCTTGCCAAACTTAATGGAAGCGTTCGGCGTCCTGCCCCCAGCGTACAGGGCCACATTCAAGGCGGAAGCGGGAACGTCCTCACGGCTCATGGTGGCGTAAATCTTGAATTCAAACCGGTCATACTGCGCAAAAATCTTTTCTGGCGTCTTCAAGTGGAAGTACATGCGCGGCCAGCCGATTGGGTATTTCGCTTCGCCGGCGTAATGGTCAACCGGGATGTGCATGTGCAGAGCCGGTTTGCCGTCAACGACCATTTCAGAAGCGCTGACTGTGGCTTCTGACGGCCCCCAACGCTGCGGATTAAGAAATTCATCCAGCATCAGGACTTCTTCCTGGTCAACTACTGGCGTCATGGCGCCGCTGGTCGGAGTGTACAGCGGGGTCACGGGCCGAGCCGTCTGACCATACACCACTGGCGGCGCTTTTTTCGCCAGAGCCGAGCCAGCCCCGCCGCTACTCTGACAGCCAACGGCCAATAGAGCCGCACACGCTGTCATGGCTAACATCATAACATGCCTTCTCATTCTCTGAAACCTCCTTTGTAATGATAGGTTTTTTCCTGGTCGCACCGGGTGACATCCGTCATATTACATATACTCCCATCTCGGCCCTGCTGCAACTATTTTTGCAAAAAAGCGACTATTGCCGGGATGATTTCCTCCCCGGCGTCTTCCAACAAATAATGCGCTGCCTCTGGCCAGCTCTTGACTTCGGCCTGGGGGTAAATCTCGCGCCAGCGCTCCAAGAACCGCATATTGAAGCAAAAATCCTGTTCGCCCCAGCACATAAGAATCTTTTTGTCCGCCAGCAGCGGCAGCTGCTCGCCAATGGCGGCCAAGGTCGGCCAAGTCGGATGTGACGGCTGCAAGGGGATGTCTTGCACAAACCGCAATGTCGCAATCCGGTCATGCCAATTGCCGTAGGGATGCCGATAGCCGGCCCGCACCGCTGCTGGCAGACGGGTCGCAGGCGCCATCCGAATAGCCGCCTCGACAAAGCCATTCAGGCCGCGCACCAAAAAAGCGCCTAGGCCCGGACAACGGCACAGCGCAATCCGTCGAGGACAGTCGTCAGATAAATACGCCGCCGTATTCATCAGCACGATCTTGCCGATCTTCTCCGGATGCCGAACAGCGTATCCCATGCCGACGCCGCCGCCCCAGTCGTGCAGAACGAGGTTGACGCGATTGAGCCGCAAATCGTTCTCAAGCCAATTTTCCACAATTCGGATATGGTCTTCCAGGCGATACGACCAGTCTTGCGGCTTGTCCGAAAGCCCGCAGCCAATCAAGTCCGGCGCCAAGGCCCGCCAGCCGGCGGCTGCTGCGGCCTGGATCAAATCGCGGAAAAAAAACGACCAGGTCGGATTGCCGTGCAACATGACGACGGCTTCGCCGGTTCCTTCATCGACATAACTCATCCCTAAGCCCTCTGCGGTCGTATGCCGCTTGGGCGTAAAAGGATACAATTCCCGCCAACTCATGCCTGCTCCTTTGCGTGTTGCATGACCATCAATTTCTCTCTACAGCAGCTCAGAAAGCTTAGAAGCAAAGCTCGCATAAAAAGAGATGATCTTGTAGCCAATGTAGCACATCAGTCCGAAATACATAGCCTTGGGAAGCAGATTGGCCAACGTCTCCAGCTGCTGGCTGGCCTCGTCCGTCAGCATCCGCGCAATCCGCTCTGCGTATTCATCAAGTTGGCCGGATTCCTCGCCGGTGGTCATCAGGGCCGGAATCGGCGACTTTGCCTCCCGCCCCGTCTGATGACGGCTGTAGGCTTCCACAAATCCGACTGACTCATTTTCAATCACCTTCGCCATCCGCTGGTAACGGCGGCGGAAAACCTGGTTGACGCAGCTGTCCGCCGCCGTCCGCACCGAAACAGCCGCCCCCAGCCCGGCGTTGAGACACAAGCTGAGTGACTTGAAAAAACTGGCGCCTTCCAGGCGAAACAACAATTTGCCCACTACTGGCAAGGCGCTGATCACGCTCCCAAACACATAGCTGCGCCGCAGCATTGGCCAGACCATGCGGCCGGCAATGTACAGCACCCACGGCAGCGCCGTCCACCACACCAGTCGCCAGACCAAGGCGGCCAGGTTCACCTCTTGCTCCGTGGCTTTGCCGATAAAGAAATCAGCCACGCACAACACCGGCCCAGCAAAATGATACATCAGCAGGGGATAGAGCATACTGCTGATGACTTTGCCGCGCAAAGTCTGCTTAAGAGCAAACCACTCTCCAAGAGAACGAAAGACGGTCGGCAGATTGCCGGTCAATTCACCGGCTGTGATGACGCTGCGCTCAAACCCGGAAAAAGCCGTCGCCTCGCGCACAGCGTCGCTTAAACTGGCGCCAGCCTCCAGCCGCTCACCAAGCGCACGGGCGACGCGACGGAATCGGCCTGGATAACTTTGCTTCATCGCCCGCAGCATGGGCACCCCGGCCTCTAACATCGACGCCAGGGAAAAATAAAATTGACTGCGGTCTCGCAACGCGCTCATGTGTTGCCTTCGCCCTCATTCACGGCACGACCTGCGCCTTTTCTGGTTTCGGCCCGCTCAAGCAACCGACTAAATGCTGGGCAGCGGTTCGAGCAATTCATCCCGGTACAGCAGCGTCATCAGCCGGCAATCAAGGGCGTGGCCGGCCTTGTAGGAGGTGACTTTCCCGCACAGCCGTCCTTCGTCAAGCAGCGACAGGGCAGCGATCAGGTCCAGGCAGGCGCGGTGCCAGACTGCTTCCAACGACTTGCCGTCACGCATCATCCGCGGTTCGTTATAATAGCGGTCTTTCCCGGCGATTAAGATATTATCCCGCGTGTAGCCGAGATTGCGCGTGTCTGCAAACAGCTTGCCAATGGTGCACATGTACAGCACCTGGGCACGGGAGCAGTTGGTGCGCGCGTGAGCGCCATGCATAAACGCGTCGTCATGCAAATCAAACTGAATCCGCTGCTGGCCAATCGCAGTCGGAAAGTCGATGCCGACGTCAAAAGAGAGTTTTCGACAGCCGGGCGGCGGTGGATCAACCCGCAGATAAGAACCGCCGTTGGCAGACATCAAGGCGACCGGCTCCTTGACAGCGACATAGCGCAATGGCCGGGTTTTGTCTTCGACGATGCCGGCTGCCCGCACCGCCTCGACAATCGGCAGGCTCCCGATATTGAACAGGGGCGGATCACCGCTGTCAATGCCGATGGCCGCATTGTCAAGACCAAGCCCGAGACGATGCGCAATAATATGCTCAGTCATGCGCACGTAGTTGTGCGGACTGCCGCTGCGCAAAACGATGTTGCGATGCGCCGTCCATACATTGCGCACTGAAACCTTAATCGGCAGCTGCTCCTCCAGGTCAAGGCGCTTCAGCCACCAGCCGTTGCCAGGACCGGGCAAAAAAACCAGGGTGCTGTGAGAGCCTTTGCGGTACGTCGCCGGCCCAGTGACGGGAAAACTCTGGGCCAAGGTGGTCTGCCATTGGCGCGGTCGCCAATCCTCCGGCGCCGGCATCGTCATATCCACCGGCATCGCTGCCAAAGCATCTTCAAGCGCCGGCAATTTCTCTTCGTCACCCGCTAATATCCTGATTGATGACATAGCACTCCAGGCTGATTATTGGAACTGCTTACAGCGAAAAGCAGGGCTGTCCCACCCTGCTCTCGCCCCTGCATTGATTTTCCTGGGAAATAATAGCCAGGCGCCCAGCGCCCTCCAGGCGCACAAACATCTGGCCAACGGCAAGGACAAACCTCTTCCGGCGGCGCAGACGGCATTGGCCCTGACGCCGTCGGAAGAGGAAGACACCCCGCTTAGGCGATGACGACTTCCTTGCCACCAGCCTCAGCCGACCGATAGATGCCGTCAATCATCTTTTGCACGGTCAAGCCAGCTTCGCCCGGCGCCCGCATCGGCGTGCCCTGCAAGCAGGCGTTAGCAAAATTCTTCAGCTTGGCCACGAACAAAGCGCCGAATTCAGTGCTTGGCAGGAAAGCGGCCTTGCTGTTGATCATGGTGCCGGCCCGATCCGTGAAGATCGTCGCCGTCTCCCAGTTGAAGCCGCCTTTGGTGCCCATGATCTGGAAGTTGAAGATATCCTTCTCAATATGAGCGCAGAACGACGACTCCACCTGCATGATGGCACCATTGTCAAAGCGGATATGGCCGATGGCCAAGTCTTCCACTGTAAACGTCTTCCAGTCCCAATTCGGCCATGCGTTGAGGACTTCCGACGGCCTGTCGCCGAGATACGTCCAGCAATTCCCTGTCGCCGCCACTGGCCGCGGCTCGCCCATGCAGTAATGAGCAGATTCCATGATGTGCACGCCAATGTCAATCATCGGCCCGCCGCCCTGCAATTCCTTCTGCCCAAACACGCCCCAGTTAGGAACGCCGCGACGACGCAAAGCCTGGCATTTGACATACAGGATGTCGCCAATCTCGCCAGCGTCAAACGCCCGCCGGAACATCTCGGTGTTGGGATGATAGCGGAATTGGAAGCCGATGCAAATCAGCTTGCCAGCGGCCTTGGCCGCGTCAATCATCTGCTGACATTCGGCCGGATTCATCGCCATCGGCTTTTCAACAATTACGTGGCAGCCGGCCTCCGAAGCCGCCACTGACGCTGGCATGTGCACTCCGTTCGGCGTGCACACGTCAACCACGTCCGGCTTGACCTCCGCCAACATGTCGTCCCACTTTTCATAGACGGCCTTGATCCCGTATTCGTCCTGCATCAATTTCAGGCGTTCGGGCTTGATGTCGCAGCCAGCCACCACCTCGATTTCCGGAATCTTCGCAATCGCCTTCAAGTGCGTCGTGCAAATTCCACCGCATCCAATAAACGCCCACCGGAGCTTGCGTCCGGCTTCAACCGCCTTCTCCGTAGCAAAAGATTGCGTTCCAACCGCGCTGTTCGTCATGCTTCCATGTCTCCTGAATGATGTTTTGGTGACCAGGCGCCGCTCTATTCCAAAAGCGACAAACCGCTAGGCCAGGATTATACAATGAAATATATCATCCCTTGTGAATAATGACAGAACCGCAAGAATAAAAAAAACGCCTGACCCGGACCCCTGCACGCGGCTTAGCAGTTCGGACAGCGCTGCAATGACAGGAGCCAATGGCTTTAAACGATTTTTTTTTCGTTCAGGCGTTGTTTTTTTGCCTTTGCAACATAGAGTACTTTCGATTGTCTTTGTTTTGGAACCGACTGCACTGCTGAGAACCGCGCTTGTGAAGGATGGCCTGCCATGAACGCCGTAGCGAATGAAAACGAAATCGCGACCGTGAATAAAGAACACATCGAGCCAGAGGAGTTCAAGGCCCTGATGGCTGAACGGTCGGCCGTGCTTCTCTATATCGCCCGTGACCAGCAGCGCCAGAACTTCGACCACTGCGTTCTCACCCGGCCATTCCTCAGTGTCCTGCAAGCAGAAGCCACCCAGCTCGAAGAAATCCTCGACGCCTACGGCGCCCGCAATAACATCACCTGGTACCCATTCCGAGTCCAAACCGCAGTCCTGAAAAATTTCAGCAACGCGGGCTATGAATTGCTGCACTTGCACCTCACCTGCCGCAACTACGCTCTGTTCTCCCTGCCCCCGAACTTCCAGGAGGACACTCTTAAAGCCATCACCTACGTCACCTGTCTAATCTCCTGCTCGCTCAAAATGCTGCTGGAACAAGCCGAGGCAAATGGCATCGCCCCGCACGTCACCCTCAAACAAGACCTCGACTTCACCGAAGAACTGCCGCCCGGAAGACTCCCCCGAAACCGCAAAGGATGGCATCACGACAGTGTCAAGGAAAGAGTCCTCAAACTGGCCACCAGTTTCCTACACCATACGGTCGATGCCAAATTCTTCAATGCCGCCGCTAAAATTGACCCGGCCAACTGGCGCAATCTCAATTTCGACTGGCTCAGCGAAACCACCCTGCGCGAACAGGAAATCAAATTCCACAATCTCCAGTCCCTTTACGACACCTACATCAGCGACAGTGAAACCGAAGCCTCTGACCACTATCTGCCCATGCTCCGCGGCCATATCAGCGCTGTCCTCCACCTGCTCCGAATCGCGACCATCTTCGTCCATTTCTACGAACGACACGTCAAACTCAACCGCAGCGTCCTCTTCTGCAGCGAAAAATGCCCCTATGACGGCGACTGGTTCTTCGCCATCCTGACCGGGTACCTCACCCGCTATGCCAGCGAATTCCTTATCCGGGCCAGGAGTTTCTGCCAGCAAATCCTGGCTCGTTATCCGGACGACATCCGGGAAGTGCCGGTGCCGCTCTACATCGGCTTCCACGTCCGGCCTTCAACGCTGGTCGCGGCGATTGTCAACCACTATGGCGGCGATGTCGCCATGCTCCTGGGCGACCAGGAATACAACGCCAAGATGGCGGCGTCAATGATTCACGCCAACGGCTGGATCGACCAAAAAAAGCGCGAATACATTTTCGAACAACTGCGCGCTATTGACTTTTCCCGGCAGGAAGACCTCCTTCGCCAAGGCGCCATCACCATGGAGCAGGCCCTGGCCGAGGCATTCAGCCTTCTGCGCCAGAAAAACCTGCTCGTTTTCTACGTGGAGGAACTGCCCTACGCCGAAGTCACCCGCCACCACTCCGGAACCTTCCGGGAATTGCTCCGCGACGCTATTACGGATTTCCAGACCGGACGCAAAATCAACGTCAACATGAAAGCAACTGTCGTCTTCCGGGGCAATAAACTGGCTCTTGATGACATCGCCATCCTCGCTGCACACGACTACGGAGAAAACCACCGCGGCGAAGACATCGCCCTGCCCAAAGAGTTGGAATACCTCAATCACATCCGCGCCCAACCCAAAACAACGCCGAAGATGACGCTGTAAAGGCAAAAAAAGCCCCTTTGTTCCTCCGCCGCAAAGCCCATGCCATACTTTTTGTCTCGTCAATGGTAGCAGGACAGCCAGAGCTTGCTACATTATCAAAACCTGAGCCGTGCGCAACCCGCCGGCAAACAATCCACCCGATAACCCCAGAACCTCGCCAATCGCCAAAATGCCATGACTAGTCCCGACCACAATGACTCGCGAAAACTGCTCCAAATCATCGGCCAGGTGGATATCTTTGAAGACTCTACTGCCGGTGACACGGTTGTCTCCGTCCTCACCGCAGATGGAGATGAATATGTCATCGCCTCCCGCAAAATCGTCAAACGGCTGCTGCGCTACGCGGGCGAGGAAATCGACATCGAATTTCTTGGCTACATCACACACGACGCATCCGATGGCCTCGATATCCTCAACGTCGTCAGCTTCAAGCCGACATCCGAAGAAGATATCAAAACGACCGCCGACTATGACCGCGGTCTTGGCTCAAAAAAACGGAAAAAAGCCATCGACCATGAACTCGATGATGAGGATATGGACTCGGAGGACTTTGACATCTCCATCATCAACGATGACGATTTAGATGACCTCGACCTGGATGACGAGGAACTCGACCTGGATGACGAGGACTTTGATTTAGATGACGCCGACATCGATCTGTCCATCCTCAACGACATCGTCAAGGAAATGATCGGAAAAACCGCCCTAGAGCCCACGGAGCCGGCCGAAGAAGCTGATGCCACGCCTGAGCATGATCGACAAACGAAAAATGCAGAGGGAAAAACAGCCGACAAGCCGAACAAGGCGCCAGGCGCAAAAAAGCCTGACAAAACAGGCGCAAAAAAGGACGCCAAACCGGCGCAAAAAAAGAAAACTCCGCCGCCGAGCACGAAATAAGTTCCAGCCTTCAACCTGCCGCACGTACCGTACGTGGTTCAAGCCGCACGTAGTCCAAGCTCATCTCGCCCCTCGCCCCTAACGA
>JAAZKI010000547.1 GCA_012799905.1 Lentisphaerota bacterium
AGGATTGCATGCGGATTTGCGATTTGGTCTAAGGACACGAAATTTTTGTTTTTTGGGTTGCTATTGTAACCACTGAATACACGGAATACACGGAAATTTTTGTGTATGGCTGTTGCTCGTCGGGATAGGATTGCATGCGGATTTGCGATTTGGCCTATAGGTTTTTTGACTATTCAGTCTGAACAGCCCGATGGTGTGGAGAAACGCTTCAAGTCGCCGCCCGCTTGGCCCGAATGGCCTGAAGAACACCCCAACCTCGTAGAGGTGGCACCATGAGTAACCCCAGGTGAAGCGTAGCGGAACCTGGGGCAGAGTCCTCCCCCAAGCCTGAGCCTCGGAGAGGCGGCACAAAAGCTCTGACTTGATGAAAATCTTTTCCAAAAAACAAGACTATGGCTGATAGTAGTGCGAAAAGTTTATAGGGTTGCTGACTTTAGCGATATGGAAGCATCAAGATGGAAAATTCCAATTCAAGAAAATGGTTGAAACCGGGTTCTCGTCAGTGTTTGATTCGTCGCGGGCTTGTCAAATCCATGGGTTATACGGATGCCGACCTTGAAAAACCGATTGTCGGCATCATCAACACCTGGGGCGAGACCAATCCTGGACATGCCAATTTCAGGCAGCTGGCAGATGCTGTCAAGCGTGGTGTCTGGGCTGCCGGCGGTTTTCCGTTGGAAATCAACACTATGTCCATCTGCGAAGTGTTTTTCGATATTTCCAGCCTGATCTATCGGAATTTGCTTTCGATGACGACAGAGGAACTGATTGCGCGCCACCCGTTTGATGGCGTGGTTCTGCTGGGGGCCTGTGATAAAAGCGTTCCTGCTCAGTTGATGGCGGCATTGTCCGCAAACAAACCGATGATTTTTCTGCCGGGCGGTCCGATGCTGCCCGGCCATTACAAGGGTGAGACGCTTGTCTGCGGGACTGACAGCTTCAAACTATGGACTCAATATCAGTCCGGTGAAATCAGCGAAGAAGATTTGCAAGAAGCGGAGGGCTGTCTCTATGGCAGCATGGGCGCCTGCCCGATCATGGGGACTGCCAACAGCATGCAGACCGCAACTGAATCCTTGGGACTGGCGTTGCCGGGCAGTGCATCGGCGCCGGCGGTTTCTGCCCTCAAAATGCGCTATGCTGAGGAGTCTGGGCGTCAGATCATGACCCTGATCGAAAAAAATATTTGTCCGCGTGACATTGTCACATACGAGGCTTTGGAGAATGCCATCACTGTTCTGATGAGTTCAGGCGGTTCCACCAACCTGCTGATTCATCTGGTGGCGATTGCAGGACGCGCCGGCATCAAGCTGGATTTGGATGTTTTCCAGAAAATCAGTGATAAGACCCGCGTTCTGGTCAATTGCAAACCATCTGGTACGGGTTCGGTGGGCATTGAATTTCATCAGGCCGGTGGTGTACCGGCATTGATGAAGGAACTTGAACCGCTTTTGCATCTTGATGTGCTGACTGTAAGCGGGAAAACCATGGGTGAAAATTTGCGGAATGTTGAAAAATCCTTCAATCGCTCGGCGATTGCGGCGTTTGAGCATCCACTGCAAGCAAGCGGAGGGATTGCGGTATTGCACGGTAATTTGGCGCCAAGGGGGGCAGTCATCAAGCGCTCGGCAGCCTCAATCCTCAAATTCCGTGGCGAAGCCCGTGTCTTTGACACCCTGGCAGAGGCGGAAAAATATCTGCTGGACCCCAATTCCGACATGGATGAGAACAAGGCGGTCATCCTGCGGGGCTACGGCCCGAAAGGCGCGCCAGGCATGCCGGAATTCGGCAACTATATGCCCATTCCTCCCAAAATGCACAAACGCGGCGTTGATGACTATGTCCGCATTACTGATGCGCGGATGAGCGGCGGCGCTTTCGGCACCGTGGTGTTGCATGTGTGTCCGGAAGCGCAGGCCGGCGGCCCGCTCGGCGCTGTCCGCAATGGTGATATTATTGTGCTTGATGTGGACAAGGGCATTCTGAACGTCGAACTGTCTGAAAAGCAGATATTGGAACGGCTGCAAGAAGTTAAAATCCAGCCAAAGGAGCATTTTTCCCGCGGATTTGTCCGCCATTATATTGATACCGTTTTACAGGCCGATGAAGGCTGCGACTTCCCTTATCTGCAAGCAAGAGAGGCAGGCAAATGAAAGTTCAGCCTCCATGCCAGGCAGCGGGCTAAAAGCCTATTTTTTTACCACGGATGGACACAGATGGACACGGATTTTTGTTTTAGGTTGTTTTTTTAACCACTGAATACGCGGAATACACGGAAATTTTGTTAATCTGCAAAGTTTTGCCGTGAGCGCTTGTACTACAGATAGTAGTACTGTTTTGTGGCTTGCGGGCGGTCACGAAACACTTCTCCGTCTATTGAGTCAGGGCGAAAAGCCCATAGCACAGGCGGAAGACAGGCGTTCGGCTATAGGGTGTCCTGCTGTCCCTCCCGGCAGAGGTAGTCCTTGGGGGCGACGACGCTTTTGTCGTCAAGGATGTAGGGTTCATCGGAGAAATTGGCGACGACAGTGACGCCGTTTGCGAAGTTTGTTTGCTGGATCATGCCGTCGGAGCTGAGCCAGGCAAAGGATGTCATTCTGCTGAGAGCGGTTTTGCGGGCAGTGGCGGTAGCGCGATGGTAGGACGTGGCGATGTCTTTTTTGAGCATGTCCCATTGGGTCATGTTGATGCTGTAGAGTGGCGGCAAGCCATAGAGGGCATTGAAGAGATCGCGGATGGGCATGAGTTCGGGACAGCAGTTTGAACTGTCGCCCCAGTACCAGGTGCTGACCGTGCAGTCGTGATAAATCATGTCCCAGAGGGGCACCCGATAGACGGGGTTGAGCATATACTCGCGAATCTGGGACGGAATGTCGTCGCCGTAGTAGAGCGTGTTCATGCGGCGGCCGGAGTCTGGGGCGCGGTACCCGGGCGAACTGAGCAGCCCTTCGGAAAAATGGAAGGCGCGGCTGGATGCTTCACTGCCGACTTCGACGCCGACGGTCAGGCCGATATCGGCCTGAAACTCGTGTTGGGCATTGATGTAGCGTTGGGCGGTTCTGCGGGTCTGGGGATGCAGCGGGTGATAGCATTCTTGCAAGTAAGCTCCGGCCTGGACGTCAATGAGGCGGGAGTTGTAGCCGATGGCGGCGATGTCCGGCGGCACATTTTCCATGGTCAGGCGTAAGGCGCAGATATCGCAGACCGCATGTTGGTGGTGCATCTGGCCGTCTTTGCCGTGGATGGCCCAGGCTTTGGCGTAGTTGCCATTGGCGTCGGTGCGGACGATGTCCGGCCAGTATCTGGTGTTGACGCTGCGCTTTTTGCGGTAGGGGATAACCAAGTCGGCGATGGGTTTGGGAAGCACATCGCGATAGATGTCATATTTGCCGACGAGGAAGCCCTGACTTTTAAGCCAAGCGCAGTCTTCGGCATTTTCGCCTTCAAAGGATTGCCAAATGATGCGGGTCATGCCGAGTTCGAGCATCTCGTTGGCGGCGCGGCGGACGTCGCGTGGGGTAATGTCACAGGATTCGGGGCGGCCATAGAGGCGGTTCATGTTGTTATCGTCCCAGAGCCAGATATCGGCGGCGCCGATGAGTTTGGCGACGCTTGGCGTGTGGCGGATTTTGTCCTTGAGGGTACGTATCCAGCCCATGTTTTCGCGCCAGCGGCGATAGGCGGCAGCGATGTCATCGAGGCTGTCGGCGAAGAACCAGCGGCATTGGCGTGGGTAGCCGAATTGGCCTTTTTCGGCGTACCAATAGACTTGGGTATGGAGGAGTCCATCGTCTTTGCGCTCATGTCTCATAACGGCATCGAAACCCTTTTCAATGCCGGTGAAGACGTATTGACCGTTGCGGATGAAGCCGAAAAGCGCCAAGCCGGTGGAGCCGCAAAAAAAGGCCATTTCGGGAGGAATCTTTATGCCCGGGTTGTTGACGGGGAAGGCGAAGCCGGTGCCGACGGGATAGACGCCGACGTCCTGTTCGGCCATCTGCCATGCGGGCGGGTAGGCGATATCGCCGGTCATGGGGCCTTCGGCCGTAAGGTCGAGGGTGATTTCGCGCGCACCGGCGAAGGCCAGTCGCGCGCGGATAGGCAGGCCGCCGGCGTGGACGGTGTAGCTGATGGACTGTCCGTCCGCAGCGACATCGTGAATTGCGTAGGGGCAGGGCACTTGCGTAAAGACGGCGCCGCTGGCCTTGTCGCTAACACTAATGCCGGTTTTAGGGCTGAAGCTGAGCCGTAGATGCTGGTTGTCAATGCGGAACATCATCTTCTCCTGTGAAGGGCTGCTGCTTGAGCAAGACAATTTTGTCTTATGGTTGTTTTTATAACCACTGAATACACGGAATACACGGAAATTTTTGTGTGGGGTTGTTCTTTGGTGGAGGAGATTGTACGCGGATTCGGGGTTCGCTCTGTTGATTTTTCCGATTGACTTCGTCGGATCGGTTGGAGAAAAATAGCGGCTGGCCTTGATTATGGAGTTTGTATTGGTATTATTATAGCATAGCAGCTGATGATTGTTATGGCGAGAATGTTGAAACTATGGGTAATAATGTATCATCTTTTCAGGAGTCTGTGACCTATCGTGCGACCTTGGATCGGGTCAATGTCCCGCTGGGGCTGCGTTCGGTCGGTCACGCTATTTTGCCGCCGGGATATCGAGTTGGGCCGCGGCGGACTACGTTTGTTCACGTTATCTGGACGGTGCGCGGCTCTGGGCAGGTGAGTCTCGGCGGGGCGCGGCATGTAGTTGGCCGTGACATGGTCCTGGTCTGCCCCCCTGCCGCCAGTCACTGCCTGGCGACCTGGGGCGAGCGTATGTGGGAGTACCGCTGGTGCACGCTGGACGGGGCGTGGTCAACCCTGCTGCTGTCAGCGCTGTCGTTGCCGTCCGAGGCGTTCGCGGCTGGGCCATGCCCAGAGGCGATGTTCCTGGAGTTGGCGGAGACGTTGCGCGACCCGTCGCCGGAAGGTGAGCGCCAGGCTGGTGTGGCTGCGTATGCGTTTTTGTCGCACCTGGGCGGGTTGGCGTCAGTGCGGCCGGAGTTTGCCGGGCGTGGACGGGCCAGAGTGCTGCTGTCGCGGGCAGATGCGGCAGGCGAGCTTGATGTCAATGTCAAAAGTTTGGCCGATGCGGCTGGCCTGAGCCGTTCGTCAGTGCATCGCGTCTTCCGACAGGAGCTGGGCGTCACGCCCAAGCGTTACCTTGATTCGCTGCGTTTGCAGACGGCGATGTCGCTGTTGCGGGAGACAGATATGCCAGTGGCGGCCGTGGCCGCAGCGACGGGATTCGCCAATGCGAATTATTTCGCCAAATTCTTTCGCCGGAAAGTCGGTCAGACGCCGAGCGGCTTTCGCGCAGAACGTCATCAGCCATGATGGAAGCGCAGCGGCGTAATGCGTCTTTTTCGTCAGATAGTCAGGGTCTTGAAAGGCAGCTGGGCGGTCAGGCGGGCTGGCGCGATGGCGCAGTCATTGGCCATCGCGGCGTTGTTTTGCCAGAGGTCAGCAGCTGCGGCGGCGACGTCGTCCGGAGTGACGCTGAGCAGGCGTTGCCGATATTCGGCGCGGATCGCATCGGTTATGGCAAACAGGTGTCGCCAGAGTGCGACATAGCCGGCTTTCACTGGGCGGATGGGCACGCTGTCGCCCTTGGCAGTGGCGATGATAGCAGCCTCAATATCGTCGCCGGTCCAGGTCATAGGCAGACCGCCGAGCTGGTCGAAGATAGCGAAAGTGCGTCCTGGGTCCGGGTCGTTCAGAGAGTTGAGCAGGAAGCATCTTTGCTGGCTGTGGTGGGCGCAGCTGACGCCATAGGCACCGCCCTTCAGGCGGATTTCATCCCATAGATAACCGCAGCTGAGAAGATGGGCGTAGACGTTCAAGGCCGGACTGGCAGGCTCAAACGGATGAGGTGCCGGAAAAATCCTGGTGCAGAAGCCGACGTCCCCGGTGATGCGGACGGTTTCGCGGCGTCCATGGGCCGGCTTGGGCGGGCGTAGCCGGGCGTCGGATTTGGCGTCCGGCGTTCCGGCCGGATTGGCTGCGAATTGTTCGAGGAATTCGCCTGCGTGAGTCGCGACCTGGCTGCCGCCGACGATTGTAGCCGCAGTCGGCTTGATGCTCCGCAATCGTTCGGCGAGGAGTTCGCAGCGTGCTGTCAGCTGCGGCGCAACGTCGCCGAAATAGAGCGCTTGGCGTCGGCTGGTTCTGGCTGCGGTGATGCCGAACCAGGTTTCGGTCAGGTCATGCATAGGTGACAGGCCGGCTGCGGCTCTGAAGGCAGCGTAGGCGCCGCCGTTTTCGAGCAGTTCTTTTTTGGTGCTGGCCCAAGATTTGCGCAGGAGTTCGCTGATGCGCGCTTGTTCGGAAAAGACGGTCTCGGTGAGGCGTTGCCGAAACAGTTCCAAGGCGGTGGGGAAGTATTCTGCCAGGGATGTCAGCGTGAAGACCAGATAAGCGTCTGTAAGGTCTGGCGCCTGGGGGTGGTAGCCGGCTTCGATGCTGGCGGAGACCGTGGCGCTGGCTCCCGCGAAGCGTTCGGCTACGCGGTCGTAAGGCATTGTCGTTGTGCCGAGGCGATTGAAGAGATAGACGAAGGTCGCCAGGCCGGACATCGCCGCCGAGGGAAAGGCACGGAGCGGGAACGCCAAATGAAAATATGCGATGCCGTTGCTGAAGGTATCGACGTTCAGCAGTGGGACGCCGCCCGGGGCGCCGCTGACCGTGACCGGGAGTCGGCAGGGCTCGGATGGGATATCATGGCGGCGCAGGCGTGGCAGCGTGGCCAGGTCTTCCGGTGCGTTGGGCAGTCCCTGGCGCTGTTGCAGTTCGCGGGCGGCTTGATCAAGTGCTGCCAGTTCTGCCGGAGCGAGGCGCTGTTTGTGGCGGGCCAGTTCAGCCGCCTCGGCCTGTTGTCGGCGGAGGGCGACGCGGCGGTCAGGAATGAGCTCCAGGGTAAGGCGGTGCGGGTTGCGGAGCAGGTGCTGAATCAGCAGTTTATTGAGCCAGTCGGGCTCGGTGCGCAGTTTTTGGGCGACTTTGTCCAGAGTGTCGGCGCGGTCGAGGAAAAGCAGTGGGTCAGCGCCCAGGCACCAGGCGTCAAAGGTGTCCTCCATCAGGTTCAGCGCGTGGTCCTGGTCGATTTCGCGTTGTTCCAATTGGTACTGTCGGAAGGCGGCGTCGACCTGCTCTTGGGAGAAGCCTTGGCAGGCGATATCGGCGAGGCAATCGTCAACTAGACGGTCGATTTCGGCGAACCGTTTTGGGTCGCAGCCATCGAGGCTGAGGCGGAACATGGCCTCTGGCGATTCATTGTCATAGCCGCTGGTCAGGAGATTGTCAGCCAGGCCTGATTCCAGGATGGTTTTCCGCAGTGGCGCTGCGGCATTTCCGAGCAGGAGATATTCGAGCAGGTCAAAGCCGGCATTGAGGATTGGGTCGAGTTGGTCGCTGAGGAAGAATGCCGTGGCCCAGGCTGCGCTGCGGCTGCCGCGACTAGGCTGGTCAAGGGCTGGCGCGAATGCCACCCGGGTGCGCCGCGGGGAAGGCCACCGTGCCTGTCGTGGCCGTGCCAGTGCTTCCGCTGCGGGCATTGGCGCTGGCGTATCTGCCATTGGGGTATCGTCCAGCCGGGCGGCGACAAAGGCCAGTTTGTCAGCGGTGGGGATGTTGCCGTAAAGGAAGAGTTTGATTCGGGCCGGATGGTAGTGTTGTCGGTAAAAGTCGAGAAAGGCCTCGTAGGTCAGAGCGGTGATGGCTTCGGGACGGCCGCCGGCATTACGGGCGCGCGGTGTTTCGGGTAGGAGTCCAGCGCCGGTTTCCTGCTCAATGACGGCATCAAGGTCGCTGGCAACGGCGCGCATTTCATTGAGTACGATGCCGTTGCTGACCAGGGGCGACTGGAGGTCGCCTGGGTTCGCCAGTTCAAGGCGCCAGCCTTCCTGGAGGAAACTGTCGCGGCTGAGGCGCGGCGCAAAGACTGCGTCCCAATAGACGGCAGCGAGGTTGAAGAAGTCAGCCGGGACTACGCTGGCGACTGGATAGGCCGTGTAGTCGTTGTAGGTTAGCGCGTTGATGAAGGTCGCCATGCTCGACTTGATCATCTCCATGAACGGGTCTTTGACCGGATAGCGCTGAGAGCCGGCCAGCACCGCATGTTCAAGGATGTGCGCGACCCCGCTATCGTCGTCCGGACGGGTCGGGACTCCGAGCGCGAACATGTTTTCCGGATCATCGCATTCCAGGGAGAGGACTTCCAGGCCGCTGGCGTGGGCGAAGATTCGCGCGGTTGCCGCCAGCCCGGGCAAGGGACGGCACGCGATGGCGCGGAAGCTGGGGGGATAATCGTGGCGACAGGCGGACATAGCGGAAAGGTCGCTAGTTTAAGCGGCAGGAATAAAAAACAACCGTCTGCGGGAATGACGCCGCAGACGGTTGACGAACATAAAGACCTTGTCAGCGGAAAGGATTATGCTTCCGTTTTCGTCGTTTCAGTTTCTGTTTCTGCTGGTGCTTCTGCTGGTGCTTCTGCTTCTGGCGCGGCGGCTTCTGCTTCTGCTTCTGCTGGTGCTTCTGCTTCTGGCGCGGCGGCTTCAGCTTCAGGTTCTGCTGGTGCTTCAGGTTCTGCCGGTGCTGCCGTTGTTTCTGGGACGGTCTTTTTCGCTTCTTTTCTGATCTTGCCGCGGGCGGCGGCAGTCGCGTCGTCTTCGACGAATTCGATCAGGCACATTTCCGCGGCATCACCGAGCCGGCGTCCGAGTTTGATGATCCTGGTGTAGCCGCCTTGGCGTTCTTTGTATTTCGGGGCGATTTCGCTGAACAGCTTGCCGACTTTGTCGACCTGGTGCAGATCAGCGATGACGAGCCGTCGTGCATGCAGGGTGCCTTTTTTCGCCTGTGTCACTGCTTTATCGGCGACGCGGCGGATTTCCTTGGCTTTCACCAGGGTGGTAGTGATGCGTCCATGTTCAATCAGGCTGCAGACGGCATTGGCCAGCATGGCGCGGCGGTGTGCGGAGGTCCGGCCGATTTTAAAGGTATGCTTGCGGTGTCTCATCTGGTTTTATTCCTCTTTAGCCTGCTGTTCATCAGCAGTCAGGCGGGTAAATTCATCTTTCACGGCATCGGGCAGGACCATTTCCAGCTGCAACTCAAGATCGGCCAGCTTCTGCTTGATTTCGGCCAGTGACTTCTTGCCGAAATTGCGGTATTTGAGCATTTGGCTTTCCGACTTCTCCACCAGTTGTCCGATGTATATGATTTGGGCGGAGGCCAGGCAGTTGGCAGCGCGGACTGACAGCTCCAGTACGCTGACGTTCAGGAGCAGTTTCTCAAGCAGGTTCTTTTCTTCTTCATTGAGGACGGCGGCCGGGGGCGGGGTGATGGCATCGGCCAAGTCGCCAGCCATGAACACAGCCAAATGCTCGCGCAGAATGGCGGCGGCGCGGTGCACAGCCTCTTTTGGATTGATGCGGCCGTCAGTCCAGACTTCCAGTTCAAGACGGTCGTATTCAGTGTGCTGGCCAACGCGGCAGGCCTGGACGTCGTAACGGACGCGCTCAATCGGGCTGAACAGGCAGTCCACCGGGATGGTGCCAATCGGCTGATCGTCACGCTTGTTGTCCTCGGACGGGCGATAGCCGCGGCCGCGGTCGATTTCCAGCTCCATGCGCAGCGGGCGGTTCTTGTCCAGCGTGCAGATGAGTTGTTCCGGATTGAGCACGACGGCCACGCCCTCGTCGCGGATGTCGGCGCCGGTCACTGCGCCGGCCCGGTCTGCGTACAGTTCCAGTGTGCGGGGCAACTGGACGTCGCAGGAAAACTTCAACTTCTTGATGTTGAGGATGATTTCCATAACGTCTTCCATGACGTCGGGAATGGAGCTGAATTCATGGGCGACGCCGTCGATTTTGACACTGGATACGGCGACCCCTTCCATAGAGGACATCAGGACGCGGCGCAGGGCGTTGCCCAGCGTATGTCCAAAGCCGTTGACCCAGGGCTCGGCGACAAATTTGGCGTAACGGTCGTTTGCTTCGACGACGACCAACGCATCGGGAAGCTCGAAACCTTCTATGTCAGGCATGTCGTTCTCCTTAAACTTAACTATCCTTGCCTGCGGGCAACCGGGAGGGTGCGGCAGGGTTGGCGGTGCTCAGCTTTCGGCGGAAGCCGCAATCATCAGAGTGGCTGCGGCGGTTATTAGACCCGGCGGCGTTTCGGAGGACGGCAGCCGTTGTGAGGCAACGGGGTGATGTCTCTGAGCGAGGTGATCTCAAGTCCGGCGGAGGCAATGCCGCGGACAGCGGATTCGCGGCCGGCGCCCGGCCCCTTGATGCGAACTTCGACTTCGCGCAGTCCATAGGTGGCCATGGCCTTCTTGGCTGCGTCAACAGCGATCAACTGGGCGACATAGGCAGTGCTTTTGCGAGAGCCCTTGTAGCCGAGTTTGCCGCCGGTCGACCAGGCCAGGACATTGCCCTGCTGGTCAGAAATAGACACGCGCGTGTTGTTGAAAGTGGAGTCGACGTGGACAATGCCGCTCATCACCTGGCGGCCCCCTTTGATCTTTGGACGCTTCGCCTCTGGGGCGGAAGCGGGCGCAGACGCGGCTTCTGGCGCTGTCGCCTGTACATCTGTGGTCTCATCAGCCATTAGTGTATAATCTCCCTGTCTGGGTGCTTGGTTCTGGAATCAACCTGGAAACGCTGTTTCAAGCAGCCTGCGAAAAGGGTTATTTCGCGCTGGCCTGCCTGCGTTCCGAGCGGTCACGGATAGCGCCGACGGTCTTCTTGCCGCCCTTGCGGGTTCGTGCGTTCGTGCGCGTTCTCTGTCCATGAACAGGGAGATTGCGCCGATGGCGGATGCCGCGGTACGAGTTGATGGCGGTCAGCCGGCGGATGTTCTGGGCGATTTGGCGGCGGAGGTCACCCTCAACCGTGTAGCTATCCTGGATGATTTGCAGAATGGCAGAGATGTGCGCCTCAGTCAAATCACCGGCTTTGGTCATCGGGTCAATTTGGGCCCGGCGGCAAATTTCATTGGCGCTGGTTCTGCCGATGCCGTAGATGTACGTAAGCGCGATGTTGGTGTGTTTGTTGTTGGGAATGTCTATACCGAGAATTCTTGGCATGTTTGATTTCCTAAAAGCTTGGCGGCTTTCCCTTCAGTCCTGCGATGTCCGCCGATGGCGTCAAGGCGACAGGGCGGCGGGACGGAGCGGCGCGTTAGCCCTGACGTTGTTTGTGGCGGGTGTTCTTGCAGATGATGCGGACGACGCCGGCGCGCTTGACGACACGGCAGTTGTTGCATATGCGTTTGACTGACGCTCTGACTTTCATGGCGACCTTCTTTTCCGGCTGTCCTTTCCGGCGGCGGTTCAGCAGGATGATGTGGTGAGGGAGGCGAGGTAGTGTAACGCGTTGCGAGACAGAGCGGTGGAATTGGCGCGCGACACCGGGGGGGAAGTGGCCGGAAAAAGACGACACAACCCCCAAAGCCATGTACAAACGGAAATAAATAATGTATCTCTTGTTTGCTTTTATGCAAACAGCGAGTTGAAAAAAGTCTTGGTTGGAAGTAATCGAACAGCGATTGATACTCGGAGTCCCGGTAAGCTGCGGAGCTAGGCGCCCAGGATAAAGCGTTTTAGTGGACAGTGGACAATGGACTTTAGTGGACGTTAGTGGACGATGGACTGTGGACAGAAGCGGACTTTAGTGGACATTGCCTGCCGTATCTCGCCCCTAACGAATTATGAATTATGAAATGCGCCTCAGTATTCAGCATTCAGCCCCTCGCGGACCACGTAATCCAAGCTCAACTCGCCCCTCGCCCCTCGCCCCTCGCCCCTAAACAAAGCCCCTCGCCCCTCGCCCCTCGCCCCTAAGCGGCAGCGGTCGATTCATCGGCGTCGGTAGGAGATGCGTCCTTTGCTGAGGTCGTATGGGGACAGTTCAACGGTGACGTGGTCGCCAGGGAGGATGCGGATGAAGTGGAGGCGCATTTTGCCGCTGATGTGGGCGCGCACCTCGTGTCCGTTCTCTAAGGTGACGAGGAATTCAGTGTTGGGGAGCAGTTCTTTCACCACTCCGTCGATTTTCAGACAGTCTTTGGCCATGTCAGGATCTCCGGGTCATTTTCTGTTATTAAAATTTGGTGTTCAAAGTGTGCCGAAAGGGCGCCGTCGGCGGTACGCACGGTCCAACCGTCTTTGCGATCGATGGTGATTCGCCAGGTGCCGGCATTGACCATCGGCTCGATGGCGAGGATCATGCCGGGCAGGAGTGTAGGCGATTTGCCTGGAACGCGGTAGTTGGGGACTTCTGGCGGCTCGTGCATGTGGATGCCGCAGCCGTGTCCGACCATATCGCGAACCACCTCGAAGCGAGCGGCTTTGACGATGCGTTCGATAGTGGCGCCGATATCATTGAGGCAATTTCCGGGGCGTGCTTTGTCGATGCCGGCTTGGAGAGCGTCAGCAGTCGTCTGCATTAGGCGTGCGGCCAGTTCTCCGGGTTCTCTGCCGGCGCAGACGGTGCGGGCGTTGTCGCCGACATATCCGCCGATGGTGACGCCGACATCAAGGCTGACCAGGTCGCCGGCGGCGATGATGCGGTCCGGGCGACCGATGCCATGCACGACTTCGTCATTAATGGAGATGCAGACGTATCCCGGGTAGCCGCGATAGCCGAGGAAGGCGCTTTTGCCGCCGGTGTCTCGGATGAAGCTTTCGGCAAGCATGTCAAGGTCAGCGGTGCTCATTCCCGGGGTGACGGCCTCACACAGCCTGGCGAGGACGTCAGCAGAGGCTTGGGCGGCGATGCGGACGCCGTCGGCCTCAGCCTGAGAATAAAGATGGATTTTGCCGTTGGCCATGATGTTGTTGTGTGTATTCTTAATTTTGTAAGGAAAATGACGTGGCGGTTAACTGTCGGGATAGGTTTTCAGGCCAGGGCGGTTTTCAGGGCCTGGTAGTTTTCCTTGGCGTCGACATCGCGGCTTTGCGTGCGCACCAGCTGTCCGGAGGCGGTGTAATAGGCGATGAGGGGCGCGGTTTGCACATCGTAGACGTGGAGGCGTTCGATGGCAGTTGATTCGCTGTCATCCGACCTTTGCACGAGTTTGCTGCCGCAGCGGTCGCAGATTCCTTCTTTTGCGGGGCGTTGGCTATTGATGTTGTAGATAGCGCCGCAGGCTTGGTTAGAGCAGACGCGGCGTGAGGTCAAGCGGCTGATGAGCATATCTCTGTCCGCCTCAATAAGCAGTACAGCGGCGAGGCGGTTGCCGGTTTCGGTTAGGATGCTGTCCAGCATATCTGCCTGGTGGGTGGTGCGTGGGAAGCCGTCCAGAAGGCAGCCTTTGGACTGGATGTCTTTCTCGCCCAAGCGGTTGGTCACCATGGCGGCGACGACGTCGTCGGAGATGAGTTCGCCTTTTGCGATTAGGTCTTTGACCTGTATGCCGATTTCGGAATGCTTGGCCATCTCGTCCCGAAGAAGTTGTCCTGTAGAGACATGGATGGCGCCGGTTTCAGCGCAGAATAAGTCTCCGAGGGTTCCTTTTCCGACTCCGGGCGGGCCGAGAAAAACGTAGATGTCAGCCATGGCGCACCTGTGTTGTTCTGATTTGGTGATGGGGGTGGAAGTCCGATACAGAAAGACCATCCCAGGGGATGGTCTATGACGAATTCAGTGCTGGAGCCTATTCTTTGTCCGAGGCGTAGCTGTCGTCACCCTGAGTGATGATCACCCGTTCTTCCGCGACTTCAAGCAGAGCGATGTCAAGGCAGGTGCGTTCATCATTGGGCGGCGATGGAACGAGGCGGCGCCAGCCCTTGGCCAGCTGCACCGCCCGCTTGGATACGCCATTGATGAAAAGGCGGACATCGTCAACCTTGGTGCGGGCGCGGGCAAGATATTCTTCGTTCATACTTATCTCCATGCGGAAATTTATAAATTGAAAAAGTTAAATAACTAATATAAAGTATAAGATTCTATTTGCAATTGATTGGGATGGAAAAAGTTTTTTGGCTTTGGAAAAGTTTTTCTTTGGCTCGTTTTTTGGGGGGCAGCGCGGTTTATAGTATGTTTTTTCGTTGTTATAGGATTTAGGAGGCATGCATGGCAGCGAGGCTGCGGATTGGCATTGGTTTATCAGGCGGGGTTGACAGCGCGGCGGCGGCTTTGCTGCTTTTGGAGAGCGGGTGCGAGGTCATCGGCTTCACGATGCATTTGGTTGGCGCTGATGTGGTTGCAGACAGAGCCGCAACCGTGGCTGCGCGTCTGGGCATACCGCACCGGGTGCTGGATGTGCGCGCAGAGTTTGAGGCTCTGGTTTTGCAGCCTTTTGTTGACGAATATGCTGCCGGCTTGACGCCTTGTCCGTGTGCGCGTTGCAATTCTGCCATGAAGTTCGGCGTGCTGTGGGAGCGGATAGCGTCGGCTGGCTGCGACCTCATTGCGACCGGCCATTATGCCCGGCTGGGAGAGCGGGACGGTCGCCTGTTTTTGCGGCGCGGAGCAGACATCGCCAAGGACCAGAGTTATTTTCTGGCGCTTGTAACCCAGTCTCAGTTGCAGAAGGCGATGTTTCCTCTAGGCGGTTTGTTGAAGTCCGAGGCGCGAGCCAAAGTCCTGGCGCATAGGCTGGTTTCAGAAAGCGAGAGCGAAAGCCAGGATTTGTGCTTTTTAGCGGACGGTCATTTCGCCGACTTTGTTGCTGCGCGTCGTCCGGAATTGCGCGTTGACGGCTGGATTGTCGACTTGGAGGGCCGTCGTCTGGGCCGGCACAGCGGCGCTTTTCAATATACTATTGGCCAGCGCCGTGGTTTAGGGCTTGGCGGCGGGCCGTGGTTTGTCGTGCGCACGGACTTGGCGCGCCGGGAGGTCGTCGTGGGCCGGGAGGCTGACTTACAGAGCGTGACTGTCAGTTTGTCGGGGGTGAACTGGCAGTCTGCGCCGCCGCCCATTAATGCTGAGCTGGC